>JALYIB010000434.1 GCA_030775965.1 Acidobacteriota bacterium
TAACTTTTGGCGATGGCGCGATCGACGGACGCTGCGCCGCCGCCTCTGGCCATCAGCACTTGGGGCATGGCGACCACGAGAATGTGGAATTCGAAGCCCTCGCCTTTTTGGCGGCCGGTCCAGTTCATGAAGAAGCCGTTGGGCCAGTGCAACATGTAGACGCCCACCACCATGTTGACGGCCACGCCGAAGGCGGCGATGCGGGTGAGGGCTCCGACGATGAGTCCGATGCCGCCCAGGAATTCGGCCATGATGGCGAGGAAGGCGAAGGCGGCGGGGATGTGGCCGCGCTCGAATCCGGCCATTTGCGCGGAGAAGCCGGGGCCGTCAAACCAGCCTAGGGTCTTCTGCAAGCCGTGGGGCAAAATCATGATGCCGACGGCAAGGCGAAGGATGGTCAAAGTCCAATCGTTAGGAGTCGCGAGCCATTTGCGCATAGGTTCTACTATGCCATATACGCGCCAGGAATTTTGAGGCGATACGGAGCGCGGGGGAAATCGATCTGGCGCGGTTTCTCGGGGCTAGGGCCGGTGGATTCGGTGCGCTGCGCGGCGCTGGCGCAAGCGTCAATGAGCGGCGGCAGCCGCGCCGGGCTTGGGTTTCGCCTTCTTCAGCAGCATCACGATGGGGATGCAGAGCAGGCAGACCACCGCTATATAACGCAGGTCGTCTACATAGGAGTAGATGACGGACTGCTGGTTGAGGCCGCGGTCAATGAGGGCGTAGGCGCGGCCGGTAGCGATTTGGGGGTCGGTGTAGGGGCGGACGGCGCCTTGGTAAAAGTTCAGCGCGGAATCGAGGGGCGCGCCGTTGGTGATGAAGCGGCTCAGTTCGGCGCGGTGGATTTGCTGGCGTCGTGATATTAGTGTGTTCACCACGGAGATGCCTACGCTGCCGCCTACGTTGCGCAGGAGGTTGAACAGTCCGCTGGCGTTGCCGATCATTTCATTGCGCAGTGTCGCCATGGCGGTGGTGGCGAGCGGGACGAAGACCATGCCGGAGCAGGCTCCGCTGAGTACGATGGGCGTCAGCAGGGACCATTGCGAGATGTTGAGCGTGAGTTGGCTCATCCAGAGGGCGGAGCCGGCGAAGCCTAGAAAACCGATGGCGATCAGCCAGCGGGTGTCGAGTTTGCTGGTGAGGAATGCGATCGCGGGCATGATGCAGACGGCGCCGATTCCGCGCGGGCTCACGGCCAAGCCGGCGGAGCGCGCGGAGTAGCCCATGACGGTTTGATAAAAGAGCGGGAGGATGGCGACCAGGCCGTAGATCACGCCGCCGAAGAGCGTCATCACCAGGCAGCCTAGGGCGAAGTTGCGGTCCTTGAAGACGCGCAGGTGGGTGATGGGATGCGGGTCGCGCCATTGCTGGATCAGGAACGCCAGGAAGGCGGTGGCCGCGAGAGCTACGGTCCAGCGAATCCAGGAGGCGCCGAACCAATCGTCTTCCTGGCCTTTGTCGAGGACGATTTGGAGGGCTCCCAGCCAGACGACTAGCAAGCCGAGTCCGATGCCGTCGAAGCGGCCGGGTTTGGCGGAGGAAATGTAGGGCGGGTCTTCGACGAAGCGCGAGACCATGAAGACGGCGAGGACTCCGATGGGGATGTTGATGTAGAAGGCCCAGCGCCAGGAGTATTGATCGGTGAGATAGCCGCCTAGCGTGGGGCCGAGGACGGGCGCGACTACCACTCCGAGAGCAAAGATTGCCATGGCCGCGCCACGTTTGGCGGGCGGGAAACTTTCCAGCAAGATGGCTTGGGAGAGCGGCTGGAGTGCGCCGCCTCCGGCGCCTTGCAGTGCACGGGCGGCGAGGATGAAACCCAGGCTGGTGGCGGCACCGCAGAAGAGCGAGGAGACCGTGAAGACAACGATGCAGAAGATCAGGAAGCGGCGGCGTCCGAAGCGCAGCGCCAGCCAACCGCTGGCGGGGAGGACGATGGCGTTGGCCACCAGATAGCTGGTGAGCACCCAGGTGGCTTCATCGATCGACGCGGAGAGGTTGCCGGCGATGTGGGGCAGCGCTACCGAGGCAATGGAGGTGTCGAGCACTTCCATGAAGGTGGGGACGATCACGGCGAGCGCGATGAGCCATGGGTTTGCTTTGGGGCGCCACTGTTGGTCCGGCATGAACTGACATTTCTATTATGATGCGGCGACCAACTGCCTCTGCTTGTGGTCGGCTGGCTGTGGCCTCCCCTTAACGGATAGCTGCCAGTTGGCCCATTCGTAGGTGTTCAAAGTCGCTTACAGGCGAATTGACGGTAGCAAATTGATTCGACACTGCACTATTTATTCCCTGTAAATTGCTGAAAATGAATATGTTGTAGCCTAGCATCAAGCTAGAGTCAAACGATTGACTCTAGCTTTGCAAGCGTGTATAGTATGCACACATGTTATCGATTTCATCGGACGACATCATCCGCCGAATTCGATTTGAAAATCCTTGGTGGGGCCCTGACCCCCGAATAAGCGAGGCTCACCGAGAATGCAAGCCACGCGCATACTTGGAATTATTTTATCCGCTCGTTAAGGATCTGTCGGTGCGACGTGCCGTGGTGTTGATGGGGCCAAGGCGAGTCGGCAAGACCTACATGATTCATCATGCCATTCAGGCGTTGCTTACGGACGGCGTGCAAGCAAAGTCCATTTGCTATTTTTCTGTTGACAACCCAATCTATAATGGGCTTCGGTTGGAGCAACTGCTTACCTATTATGGGGAGGCAGTGGGACTCGATCTAAAAGCCGGATCGATCCATGTCTTCTTTGATGAGATCCAATATCTGCGAGAGTGGGAAATCCACTTAAAATCTTTGGTTGATACGTACCCTAACATCAAAGCGATAGTGTCTGGATCGGCAGCAGCGGCTCTTCGTCTCAGTAGTGAAGAATCTGGCGCTGGCAGATTCACTGATTTTTCTCTTCCCCCGCTGACCTTCTATGAGTACCTCAACTTGCTAGATAAAACAGATCTTATCGGACCTTCCACCGAGACAAACGAAGAAGGGTCTGCATTTTATACGTCACCGGCTATAGACGAACTGAATGAACAATTCCTGCACTATCTAAACTTTGGAGGGTATCCAGAAGTAATTTTTTCTCCGCAGATCCAGGCCGATCCCGCTCGGTTTATAAAAAGTGACATCATCGACAAGGTTCTATTGAGAGATCTGCCCAGCCTTTACGGGATTAGTGACATTCAGGAACTCAACTATCTCTTCACTACGCTCGCCTTCAACACTGCCAACGAAATTTCACTGGGAGAACTTTCCCAAAATTCAGGAGTGGTGAAGAACACCATAAAACGCTACATTGAATACCTTGAGGCAGCGTTCCTAATAAGACGTGTCCATCGTATTGACCGGAGCGCCAAGAGGTTCAACCGAGCCAATTTTTTCAAGGTCTATCTCACGAACCCCTCGATGCGAGCCGCTTTGTTTTCGCCGGTGACCGAAGACGATGAGGCTATGGGCCACCTATGCGAGACCGCTATTTTTTCGCAATGGTTTCACGCGGCCGATGATAGCAACATACACTACGCCAGATGGAACGACGGAGAGGTCGATATGGTGATGCTCGGAACTGACCAAAAGCCATCATGGGCCATAGAAGTTAAATGGTCAGATCGCTATTGCGACGCGCCTCACGAACTTAAGAGTACCGTCGCTTTCTGTAAGGCAAATGACCTGAATCACACTCTGGTCACATCTAAGACCAAAACTATGAATTGCGTGCAGGACGGCATCGAAATTGAATTTATCCCCGCGAGCATCTATTGCTACATGGTTGGCTACAACATAATCCGGAGCCAAGTTGGGAAGGCTTCGCT
>JALYIB010000435.1 GCA_030775965.1 Acidobacteriota bacterium
GTCCGGCGAAAGGCTTGAGCGCGAGGGCGGCGTCGGCGGCGTCGTTGATTTGCGTACCGCCTCCGGCTTTGTAGATGGTGGCGGCGCAGGCCACCACGATGAAGAAGGCAATGACGTCGGTGACGACGCAGCCAAGAATCACGTCCAGGCGGGTGAGCGCGTAGTGGCGGCGGTCAACTCCCTTTTCGACGATCGACGCTTGCAGGTAAAACTGCATCCACGGCGTAATGGTTGTTCCCACCAAGCCCACCACCATCAGCAGATATTGCGAATCGCCGTGGAATTGCGGAATCAGGGTGTCGTGCAGGGCGCGGTTCCAATCCGGCTTGGCCAAAAACGCCGAGACCGGGTACGTGAAATAAATCAGGGAAAACAAAATCATCATGCGCTCGACGGGCTTATAGCGGCCTTTGACGATGACGATCCAGACCAAGGCCGCACCCACCGGAACCGCCAAATACTTGGTGACGCCGAAAACTCCCATGCCGGAGGCGATGCCCGCGAACTCAGCGGCAATGTTGCCGAAATCGGCGATCGACAGAATCGCCATGGTGATGAAGGTGGCGCGCAATCCGAACTCTTCGCGGATGAGATCGGAGAGGCCTTTCCCGGTGACGGCGCCCATGCGCGCGGACATTTCCTGAATGACGATGAGGGCGAGCGTAGTGGGGATCAGGGTCCACAGCAGCGTATAGCCGTACTTGGCGCCGGCTTGCGAGTAGGTAAGAATGCCGCCGGGATCGTTGTCAACGTTGGCGGTGATGAAGCCCGGGCCCAGAACCGCCAGGAAGGCCATCAGCCGGAATTTAACCAGGGAGAGATTGGCCTTGCGGCGGACCAAGGGCTTCGTGGTATGAAGTTCGCCGCGCATGAGGATACTTACTGAGCGTAAACGGGGAGGGTAAGGGGAAGCAAGCTGCACTCAGATTTTTTGAAGCCATCTCTGCGCTGCGGCGCCCGCGCGAACGCATCCGCGACTTCGGCGGAGAGAATGCAGCTCTGATATGTATAGAGGCACCCTTGGCGGCGAGCCGTATCCATGATCGCCAGTACCGGACTCGGGCCTGCCACCGCGTTCGCAAGCGCACGACGGACACGACACGATGAAACACGACACGATGAAACCAGGCTGCCGCCGCTCCAGACCGCCCTAGAAGCGGAGGATCTTCAGCCAGCCCCTGACTTCCGGCCGCGCGCGCGGCAGCGCACCGCCGCGATCGAAGCCGGGACCCCGGCCCCACCCGGGGAAGGGTCGGTCAATGGACCAGGTAGGTCGAAAACGATGCGCTACTCGACGGACCCGTTGAGCGCCGATAACCTTACCGGCGGCGTAACAAAGCCAGGCCCAACAGAGCGCCTCCCACCAGACTCAACGTCGCCGGCTCGGGGACGCCACTCAAGCCGCCCACCGCTCCCTGCACCGTGGTGCTGCCAATCTGCGCGCCCGACGTCGGATTCACAATGATCGTGAAGGGCGTCGTCGTGAAAAACGTCGAGCCGAAACTCCCGCTCGAAGCATTGTTGGTGCCAGTCCCTACTTGCGCCGGAGCCCAGGCGATCACAATGGTGCTTTGATCGAGATACACGGAACCCCCAGTCGAAGTGCCCACGAAGGTGCCGGTCGCGCCATCCGTTACATCCGTAATTACCATGTCAAACGTGAACGCGCCAAAGGTCGCGCCTACGCCCCCCGACAGCACCGTACAGCTGGCGCACGACAGAGTGAAGTTCCCAAAATTGATCCCTGACGGAATGCCCACGCTGGCGTTGGGATCCGCCACGAACCCCAGCGTCGCCGCCACCCCGGCTGACTGGCTTAAGGTAAGGTTGCCGGTGCTGTTGAACCCCGTGCCCGCCGAGCCCGTGGCCGTAGTGTTGAAAGTGATCGTGGCTGCGCTCCCGCTTGCAACCAGGATGAAGAAAGCCGCCAGCGTTAGCGAGGCGGCCGGGACACAACGTCCGATTTTCATTCTCATAATGCTCCTTTTGTGTGCTTTCGATAGCACCCTCTCCCGGGAGAGTCGTTTATCACATCGGCGAACCAAAGGGGTTTGTGAGAAGTAGCACACTGACCACGGGCGATCAATCGGAATGCTCTGAAAACCGCGCCATTGGCGTAAAATCCGATAGACTTGGCCCGCGAGGAGTAGATTTACCCCAGGCAGTTCAAAAGCGCATGTGGCCAAGGATGGTCACAATAATAAGGTCGCGAATCGCCATTCGGTGTTAGACTAAAGTCTGACCGCCATTCTCGGCGTCCCACTGTTTGAAGAGCGCGCTCTTCAGGCCGCCGGGCTACCTAGATCGACGGGGCAAGGAGAAACGCGCTCTGACCTCCACGGCCTCTCAACCGCAAACCAATCTTTGGCTCACTGAAAACGGGCCCAGGGAACTCGAGTCGCTGTTCCGCGCGATTGTTTTCCACCCCTCCGCGCCCATTCTGTTGGCGGACGACGATCGTAACTATACCGAGGCGAGTGTCGGCGCGGGCAAGTTGTTGGGTCTGCCGCGGGCTAGGATCATCGGCAAGAGCCTGGACGATTTTGCGGATCCCGGCTTCAAACCCGTGCTTTCCGAACGCTGGCGGGCGTTTCTCGCGGACGGCGAGCAAGTGGGCACGCTGCCTCTGGTTGGTCCCGATGGCGCCCCGCGCGAAGTCGAGTACACCGCCAAGGGGAACGTCCTGCCGGTCCGCCACCTGCTGGTGTTGCGCGACAAGAATAAGCGCGACTCCGATCGCGACTCCACTCCCAACATCATTCCACCATGGGTGCAGGATTATGCGCTGTTCCTGCTCGACGCCGAGGGACAGGTTGCGGCGTGGTATGCCGGAGCCGAGCGCATTTACGGATATAAAAGAGATGAAACCGCGGGCCGCCACGTGTCCTACCTTTACGCCGGCGACGACACTCTCCGCACCAAGCTGGATGAAGAATTGCGGCGCTCGGCCGCCGAAGGACACCTCGGAAACGAGGGCTGGCAGGTGAAAAAAGACGGCTCGCGCTTTTGGGCCAACGTCATCACCATGTCGCTCAAAGATGAAGACGGCGTGTTGCAGGGCTTCGCCCGCGTGGTGCGCGATTTTAGCGATCGTCATGAGAGAGACGAAAAGTTACGGCGCAGCCGCGCGCGTCTGCGGCCGGTGCCGGCCGAATCGACCATCGCCGGAATTGTTTCGGGCGAATTTGACCGGATTCCGGAAGCCAACGACGCCTTCCTCGATCTAGTCGGCTATACTCGCGAGGATCTGGTCGCGGGACGCCTGGTGTGGCCCGACCTCACGCCGCCGGAATACGAAGCGCTCGATGAATTGGCTCACGAAGAAGGATTGCGCTTCGGCGCCTGCACGCCTTTCGAAAAGGAATTGATCCGTAAAGACGGTACCCGCGTGCCGGTGCTGGTGGCCACTGCGGTCCTGAAGCTTTCTCCGTTCCGTTGGATTAGCTTCGTCACCGATCTGCGCGAACGCGATCGTCAGGAAAATGTCGACGAGGAAGTTTCGCTCACCGAGCATCACTTTGAAGAAATTGTCGGCACCAGCGCGGCGTTGAAGCGCGTGCTGGGGCAAGTGGAAGTGGTGGCGCCCACCGATGCCACGGTATTGATCCTGGGCGAAACCGGCACCGGCAAGGAATTAATCGCGCGCGCCATTCACCGCTTGAGTCCGCGGCGCAATCTTCCGTTTATCAGTCTGAACTGCGCTGCCATTCCCACCGGACTGCTCGAGAGCGAACTCTTCGGCTATGAGCGCGGAGCTTTCACCGGAGCGCTGGGGCAGAAAATCGGACGCTTTGAAATGGCGCATCGCGGGACTTTGTTTCTCGACGAAGTGGGCGACATTCCGCTCGACTTGCAGCCCAAGCTCCTGCGCGCCCTCCAGGAAAAATCGTTCGAGCGCCTGGGCGGCACGCGCACCATCCCTATCGATGTGCGCCTGGTGGCCGCGACCAACCGCAACTTGACCCAAATGATGGGCGATAAGCTCTTTCGCAGCGATCTCTACTATCGCCTGAAAGTGTTCCCCATCATTGCGCCGCCTTTGCGCGACCATCCCGAAGATATTCCCACCCTCGCGCGTCACTTTACCAAGAAGTACGCCGAGAAAATGGATCGTAAGATCGAAAGCATCCCGTCGGAAACCATGAAGGCGCTGGTGGCTTGGTCCTGGCCCGGCAATGTGCGCGAGCTCGAAAACTTTATCGAGCGCTCCGTGATCTTGTCGCGCGGTCCCGGCCTGCGCGCGCCCTTGGCGGAACTACGGGCCGACGCTCCCGAAGCCGGCGGCAACTCCACGCTCGAAAACGTCGAGCGCGATCACATCCTGCGCATCTTCCGCGAGACCGGTGGCGTCATCAGCGCCGCCGCCAATCGCCTGGGAGTGCCCAGAACCACGCTCAACGCCATGATGAAGAAACTCGGCATCTCGCGCAGCGACCTCTAGCGACTTTCCGCCGCAAAATAGGCGGCCGAGAAGTTGACAGGGGAAGAATCGGGCCCGAATCGGCGCTAGAACATTCACTATCGATCCTGTTTCGAAGGGACCGTGCCATAAAGCATGACGCGACGCAAACAAGGGCAGCGGATGTTGGCCTGGGCTGCTCAGAAATGCTCATTTTGCGACGGAAAGTAGCTAATTGCCGAGCAAGCCCTTCATCTGCGTGAACAGCAGGATGAGCGCCGGGCCTAGCGTGACCAGGATGACCGACGGGAAGATCAGGAAGAATACGGGGAAGATTAATTTTATGCCGACCTTGCGGGCCTTTTCCTGGGCGATCTGACGGAAGCGAATGCGCAGATAACGGGCGTGGATCTTGAGCGCGGGGCCTACGCTGGTGCCGAAGCGTTCGGTGTCGATCAGCAGGTTGGTGAATTTGCGCAGTTCCATGTCGTTGGTGCGGCTGGCAAAATTCCTGAGGGCGTCGGCGCGGGAGGTGTTGGCTTTCAGCTCCAGATGCAATTGCGTAAATTCGGAGGCGAGTTCGGGATGGGTGGCGCGCAGTCCGCGGCTGGTGTCGAGGATGGCGGCGTCGAGACCTTGTCCGGCTTCGATTGCCAGCACCAGCAGATCCAGGGCGGCGGGTAAGGCGCGGCGAAGCTTGGCGACTCGTGCGTCGCCCAGGCGGTCTAGCACGCGATCCGGAATCATATAGCCGAATCCTAAGCCGCAGACGGCTCCCAGAATCATGGCGAAGGCGTCGCTGTCGTTGATCAGCGCGGCCCAGAAGACGGCGACACCGAACAAGACGGCGGAGGCCGCTTTAATGCCCAGGAAAATCGCGACCGAGGCGGGCCAGCGGTAGCCGGCAATCGTTAATTGACGGCGCAGGGCTTCATGATCTCCTGGCAAAGGCAGGGATTCGCCTAGCACCTGGAAGGTCTCGGCAAAAGCCGCTTGCGCGGCCGGCAGGTCACGCTGGTTGATGGAGATGGCCTGCGGGAGTTGGACCGCGCCGGCCTGGGCCTTCGACGGGCGCAGCACGAACACGTAGCCGGCGACGCTTACCGCCGCCAGCACGAACAAAAACATTGCCGCTAGAAGTCCGAATGGCATACCTGAAAGTCCCCAGTCATACCTGAATATTTACGATCTTGCGAATCACGAAATGCGCGAGGACCAGGCAGCCGATGGCGGCGGCAATTAACTGCTTCCCGATAGGATTATTGAACAACACTTGCATGTAGCCGGGGCTGACGATCAGCATCATGATGCAAATGCCGATGGGCAGGATGGTGAGGATCAAGCCCGTGAGCTTGCCGTAGGCCGCCAGCGCCCGCACTTCGCCTTGCAGCGCGTTCGATTCGCGCATGTTCTCGGCGAGGCCGGTCATCACTTCGCTCAGCTTGCCGCCGGTGCGCGCGTGCAATTGCACGGCGGCGATGAATAAGTTGATTTCGAGCAGGGGAACGCGCTTGCCGAGATTTTCCAGGGCCTGCGGCCAGCCCCGTCCCAGGTTGGCTTCGGCCGAAGTGCGGCGGAGTTCGCCCGACACGGGAGGCGCGGTTTCAGAAGTAATCATTTCCATGCCGGCGGAAAGCGGATAGCCGGCGCGGAGGGCGCGCGCGAGGGAATCGAGCGCATCCGGGAAATTTTCGCGGAACTTAATAAAGCGCTGGTTGCGGCGGCGGAGAACATAACCATAGGGCGCCATGGACGCGGCCGCTGCTCCCAACAAGGCCGCCCACAGGGGCAGCAAACGCATCAGCACGGCCAGTGCGACGATGCCGATTAACAGCATCATGCTGGTGATGCGGCCGACGGACCAGCGCAGGTCGGCTTGCTCCAGACGGTTTTGCAGGATGGCTCCGAAATCGAAGTGAGCGAGCACGGTGTCCCAGAAGGTGATGCTGCTGAGACGCCCGTCCTGCAGAAGAACGGAAGGCTCGATGCCAAAACCTAGTTCTTCGCGGCCTTCGCCAGCCGGCTCCGCGGCGTGAAGCGGTTTCGATAGGGTGAGATCGCTGCGCTCGGCATCCGACTCGTCCGCCTTCATCTTCAGAAACGCCAGGTAGGCGATGGCGGTCAGAATCGACGCCACCAGAAAGATGACCAGGAAGAAGGCGAGTGAACTGGCTAAGAACATCGGAGATTCTCGATGGAACTAACGATTGTCGGCGAGATCGATCCGGCCGCCGCGCATCACGCTGCCGAGCGATACCGAACTGCGGCTATGGGTAGTCTGATCGAGCGGATTGCGCAAGGACAGGCGCACGCGCCCACCGGAATCGGCCGCCGCCAGAACATCGACATCGGCGGGTTTCGCGAGCAAAGTGACTACGGGAGGATTCTGGCCTTGCGAGCTCTGCTCGGGCTGCATGGTTACCGACAGCACCGCTAGATTTTCGAGCGCGGTGCGCACTTCGGTGTCTTCGGGTTTGGTGCCGGCGCGGGCCGTCACTACTTGTACGTCCACGCGCTGGCCGCCACGCAGCAGGCCTAGTACGCCACTGGAATCGGTTAAGTGAATGGACACGGCGCGCATGCCCACGGGCACTCCCGAGCCGCCGCCCGATTGCGGCGTGGCCAGGCGAGCGCTCAATACCGGCTCGTCCTGCGCCATGGGGTCGAAGACAGTGTTGCCGACGATCTCCTGTGGGTCGCGATGAGCGCCGGGCGGAAGCTGGGGAACCGGCCATGCGATGGTTTTCAGGTCCGCGGGTGTCAGAACCATGCCGGCCTTAAGGGCCTTCGCCGCTACAACTATGGTGGTGCCGGACTGGCTATTGGCTTTCATCGCAAACAGCATGTAAAAGAGGCCGGTACAAATGATGGCGACCACCAGCGCCACCCCCAGCAGCTTGCCCATATTATCTTTTTTCATGGCTCTCCTAGTAAGAAATATCGGTTGGCGAAGAGGGTTTCTACAGGGCGACCTAAGGGGCTAGGGCGTTGGCCTTAAAATGGAGTTATGGAAAAGCTCACTATCGCCGGACGCGAGTTCCAATCCCGCCTGTTTGTGGGGACCGGCAAGTACCGCAGTTTTGCGGAAATGGCGCGGTGCCACGAGGCCTCCGGCGCCGAGGTGGTCACCGTGGCGGTGCGGCGCGTGAATTTGACGGACAAGTCGAAAGAGTCGCTACTCGACTATATCGACCGCTCCAAGTTTTTCATCTTGCCGAATACGGCGGCGTGTTACACGGCCGATGAAGCGATTCGCACGGCTCGACTGGGCCGCGAAGTGGGGCTGTCGCACTGGGTGAAGCTGGAGGTGATTGGCGATCAGCGGACGCTGTTTCCGGACAACCAGGGGCTGATCGAGGCGACGCGGGTTTTGAGCAAAGAAGGCTTTGTGGTGCTGCCTTACACCAACGATGATTTAGTGAACGCGAAGCGCCTGATCGATGCCGGCGCCGCGGCGGTGATGCCGCTGGGGGCTCCCATCGGGAGCGGTTTGGGAATTCAGAATGTGACCAATCTGCGCATTCTCCGCGAGATGATTACGGAGGTGCCGTTGATTGTGGATGCGGGCGTGGGGACGGCATCCGACGCGGCGATTGCCATGGAATTGGGGTATGAAGGCGTGCTCATGAATACTGCCATCGCGGAGGCGGAGGATGCGGTTGCGATGGCTACGGCGATGAACTTGGGTGTGCAGGCGGGGCGGCATGCTTTCTTGGCGGGTAGGATGCCGAAGAAGTTGTACGCATCGGCTAGTAGTCCGGCGGTGGGGGTGGTGCGGTAGGGTCGTCGAATGAAATACGGCACTTTAGTTGTTAGCGCTGTTTTTTTGACAATCCCATTACACGCGCAAAGTGAAAGGTGCGATGGAAACACGCCTGAGATGGTCGCTTGCTTAACGAAGTCGTTGAAAGCCGTTGAAGCTGAACTGAACGTGGAGTATCGAAAGGCGCTCAAAATCGCAAGTGACCCATACCATCGCTCAAACGATGTTCAAAACCTCAGAGACGCTGAACGTAAATGGATCGCATACCGGGACGCGATATGCAAAGCTGAGTATGGTCTTGTTGGCGGAGGAACTGCCGGTCCATCGGTTCAGATTAGCTGTTCGATCAGAATCACAAAGCAGCGAATCGCTGATTTGCAAGAGACGCTATCGGGGATGCGCCGCCAGCCAGTTTTTCCAGAAGGAAATATATTCCTGTTCATTCACCGCAAATACGCCCTGGGCGGGATAGTGGTGTCTCATTTCATCAGTTACGCTAGGTGGCGCTTTATAAGTAGCAACGTCAGTCAGGTTGCCTCCTAGCCTGGCAATCGGCAGATTCATCGCGAACTGCGCTATCCCAATGACAGCATCGTATCGCACCTCCACTGATTTGTCTTCGAGCAGCTTTTCCAAGACTGACACGGTTTGCGGCATATGGAGATCGCGGAGCGCGTACGCGGCGCAGACCCTCATACGTTCTGAATACCGCGAACCTACGAGGGTCGCCAATGCCGATATTCCGCTGGCATCCGTGCTGCGATACTCACAGACGGCGTTCGCTAATTCACTCTCGGCCTCCCGCGGGAATGTGCCCAAAGGGGAACTCGCCACAAGGCTCAAGGCGCTTGGGGTGTCGAGCCGTATTTGGCCAGCCCATCCGATGGCCCTCGACGCGGCTCGAGGCGAGGAAGCCAACTGGTTGAAGAACGGGCGAAGGTCCGGACCAAGATCGACTAACATCCGCTGTGCTTCGATGCGCGAAATCGCTGCGACCGTGGTTGAGTCCTCCGCTGCGGCGCCAATCTCCATCAGCAGCTTTGTCTTCAGGTCAGTGCTGGAATCGTACGCGTACGCCGCGGGGAGTTTCCCGGGAGGCACTGGGATATAGAGGTCTTCGGTGGACATGTCACCGATCACCAAGGAAAGCACCAGCCAGCCAGAGCCAGATGGCTGCAAGAACCAGACTCCAGTGGTACCCGCTAATTGACTCGCGACCACTGCGCCATTCATTCGCAAGCCTACGTGGTCACCGGGAGTAACGACATTTGGCGACGACAATGTCGCGCTCATGCTGGAGCCCACGTTAGCTGAGCCCTTCAGTGTTCGCTGAACGACTAAATCAACGCTCAGCAACCCAGTTGCGGCGCTTGCGTTTTCGACCCTCGCCACGACAACGGTATCGGCCTGATGGAGAAGGGCGCCGAGCGAAGCCACCGCTACTAAACCACAGAAGACAAGAGAAGCCGCCAGGACTATACCTAAAAGCAACTTTTGAATTCGCATGGGATGTCCCTATGATAAACGTCCCAGTATGAACTAGTTTCCGTTATTTCGCCCGCAACCGCTCATCCTCATCAATAGCAATCACGTACTTCCCATCCGGAGCGCGGACAATGTGTTGCAGTTCGCCGTAATCCAGCCAGTTCAGCGAACAATTCTCGCAGGTATCGATAATTACGTTGCCGGGGCCGCCGTACGGGTGGGTGTCCATTTCCTTCGAACATTTGGGGCACTTAGTGCGGCGGTCGAGCGCGCCCCAGTCCGGCTGCACGCCGGCGTATTCGGAGGTCTCGTGGCGGGAGCGCAGGTCTTCGACCACGCCCAGGAACACATCCATACCAATCAGCAGGCCGTGGCAGCGCTGGCAGTAGAGTACACGTTCGCCGGCGATCGCGGCCTCAACGAGAGCCACGGTGCAGCGCGGGCATTTTTCGCCGGATGGCTCGTCGAGCACGCGCACGCCGTCGGGATTGGGGTCTGGAAAGTGCGTGGCGCCGCAGTATGGGCAGGCCAGGAAATCCTTGCCGGCGTCCAGTTTCATAGGAGCGCCGCAACCAGGGCATAACATCTTCGTATTCCTCCGCGCTCCTCTATCGTCGTAATTTCCAATATCCTGAAGGGCAGCGATGTCCACTTTCAAAGCCGTATACGCGACGCAGCAGGATGGGAAGACCCACATCTCGATTCAGCAGCTCGACCGCGCCAGCTTGCCTGCCGGCGACGTGCTGGTGCGGGTGCGGTATTCAGACTTGAATTATAAAGACGGGCTCGCGGTGACGGGGCGGCCGGGGGTGATTCGCAAATTCCCGATGGTCGCGGGGATCGACTTGGCGGGCGTGGTGGAGGAGTCGGCATCGGCCGAGTGGAAGCCCGGCGATGAAGTGGTGGTCACGGGGTTCGGGCTGTCCGAATCCGTCTGGGGCGGGTATGCGGAGCTGGCGCGAGTGCACGCTCACTGGCTGGTGCGCTTGCCGCGGGGGCTGACGCTGAAGCAGGCGATGGCGATCGGGACGGCGGGGTTCACCGCGATGCAATGC
>JALYIB010000436.1 GCA_030775965.1 Acidobacteriota bacterium
TATAACGCGGTGTGGGTGCGCGGAAAATATGGTGCGGATACTTTTTACTACGGACGCGGCGCGGGAGCGCATCCGACGGGCGTTGCGGTGGTGAGCGATCTGATGCGCGTGGCGCGCGAGATTCGGTCGGGCAGTCCGGAGCGGGTGTCTCCGTTTGCGCATGCGCGGTTGGGTGAATATTGCCCCATTCCAATTACGCTGAATCGGGCAGCTTATTATCTGCGATTTCGTGTGAAGGACCGGCCGGGGATCATCGCGCAACTGGCGGCGGCGCTGGCGGCGGAGAAGATTTCAATCGAAGCGGTGCTGCAATTGCCGGACGAAAATGCCGAGAACCTGCCTTTCGTGATTACGGTGGAACCGGCGAGTGAGGCGTCCATTCGGGCTGCACTCGCGCGGATGGAGCAACTCGATTTCTTCATCGAACCGCCGCTGGCGATGCCCATGGAAGCGTCGCTCTAAATAAATAGGGACGGAGCTGCTCCGTCCCTATTTAATTTTGGAAGAAGTCTATGGGGGTTAACGCGGTGATTCGCCACTGCTTCCCGCGGCGTTCCAGGGTGCATTTGACGATGCTCCTACGGGTCTGCTGATTCCCGTTGACCGCGTTCTTTTCTGAGATTACTAGTAGCCAGTCCAACGAGACCATCCGTCTTTCGTCGTCGCCTTCATCGGTGACGACTTCAATGGTTGAGCCGACGTCGTAAGCCGCCAGCAACCCTTCGATGTTGCTGCGCAGGGCCGCGTAGTCGGGCATTTTGCGGTCGAAGTGGTCGAGGAACGCGGGGGAGTCATCGTTGGTCAGGGCTTCGGCCGCGGCGCTGAAGACGTTCAGGACATCGGCGGCGGAATCGGCGAATGCGACCATCGAAATAAGCAGCAACGCAGTACGCATGTTAGGTCCGGTAACTGGCGTTGATGTCGATGTACGCTTTGGTGAAGTCGCAAGTCCAAAAGCGCGCACGGCCACGGCCAGCTCCGCGAATGGCGAAGCGGATGGAGCAATCGGGCAGGTCGAGCTTGGTTTTCAATTCGTCCTCGGAGAATTCGGCGGCGAGGCCGCGGCGGCACACCGCAATGCTCTGCATGTCGATATCCACCTGGCGAGGATCGAACGCGACTCCAGCGTAACCCGCGGCGCAGAGTATGCGGCCCCAGTTGGGATCGGAACCGGCGATGGCCGTCTTCACCAGCGGCGAATTCGCGATAGAACGTGCGATCTGCTCGGCGGCCTTTTCGCTGGCTGCGCCTTCGACGTCGACGGTTATCAATTTGCGGGCTCCTTCGCCGTCGCGGGCGATTTGGCGCGCGAGCGATTCCAGCACCTCGGTGAGCGCCGCTTCAAAGGCTTTGGCGGCCGGCTTCACGCCCGATGCTCCGTTCGCTAAAACGGCGACGGTATCGTTGGTTGAGGTGTCGCCGTCGACCGAGATGCGATTGTAGCTGCGCCCCACCGCGCGCTTGAGGGCGGTGCGCAGCAGCTCCGGCGTCACCACAGCATCGGTCATCACGAAGCCGAGAGTGGTCGCCATGTTCGGCTGGATCATGCCGGAGCCTTTGGTCATGCCGGCAATACGGGCGCCCTTGATCTGGGCGAACGCCGTCTTGGGAACTAAGTCTGTAGTCAAGATGGCCGCCGCGACCGTGTCGAAATGCGAGGCGCCGAGTTTCTTCAGCAGAGCCGGTAGCGCATCGACGATCTTGCCCCCATCCATCTCCACACCGATCACGCCGGTGGATGCCGGCAAAATGAGTTCCGGCCTGACGCCCAGCGCTTTCGCGGTCGCGCGTACGGTGGCGGATGCGACCCGGTCTCCCGTGCGTGTGGCGCAGTTTGCGTTCCCGGCATTGACCAGGATCGCGCTGGCTCTCCCGCGGGACGCCGCCAGATTCTTCCGCGCCAGCACCACCGGCGCCGCCACCACGCGATTCTGCGTGAATACGGCGGCGGCCACGGCCGGCGTGTCTGACACGATCAACGCCAGGTCGTCCTTCGCCACTTTGCGAAGCCCAGAGTAAACCGCCGCATAACGAAACCCTTGTGGAAGGCTCACGCCAGCACCTCATCGCCGCTCAGCGGAAAACCGTTTAAAAACGCGGCCACCGGCATTCTCTTCTTTCCCTCCAACTGAATTTCCCGCAATTCGATCGATTCATCGCGCCCACATCCGGCATACAGTGTGCGATGGGTCGCTTTCAGCGTCCCCGGTGTTAGCTTCAGACTAGCGATGGACGCGTTCCAGATCTGCAACCGCTGTCCGCGCAGGAAGCCGTAGCCGCCGGGCCAGGGCTCGAATCCGCGAATCCGGTTCAAGATTTCCTGGGCCGAAAGCTGCCAATCGATCTTGCCGTCTTCCTTCTTGAGAATGGGCGCGTGGGTGGCTTGCGAGTCGTCCTGCGGCTCAGGCCGAATGGTCTGGAGTTCGGCGAGCGTGCGCACCAGTAGCTCCGCTCCAGCCGCAGCCAGACGCTGAGCCAGCTCGACCGCGTTTTCTTCGGCACCAATGGCGGTCTCCCACCTGAGCAGCATGTCTCCGGTGTCGAGGCCTTCGTTGATGCGCATGGTGGTGACGCCGGTGTGCTTCTCGCCGCGGGCGATGGCCCACTGGATCGGCGCCGCGCCCCGGTACTTGGGCAGCAGCGACGCGTGCACGTTAATGATGCCTTGCGGGGGAATGTCGAGTATCGCCTTTGGAATGATCTGGCCGTAACCGACCACCACCATCGCCTCCGCCGCCAGCGCACGCAGTTGTTCGACGATTTCCGGACGGCGCACGCGGTCCGGCTGATGCACCGGCAATCCCAGGCGCAACGCTGCTTCCTTTACCGGAGGCATGGCGTCCTTCTGGCCGCGGCCCTTGGGCCGGTCCGGTTGCGTGAAGACGACTACGACGCTGTGACCGGCTTCGACGATGCGCTCCAGGCTGGGGACGGCGAACGAAGGCGTGCCCATAAACACTAGCTTCACGGCGTTGCTATTCCCATTCGCCGGCTTTTTGCAGCTTACGTACCTTGCGCCGGATCAGGTCTCTTTTCAGAGCGCTAATGTGGTTAATGTAAAGTTTCCCGTTAAGGTGATCGGTCTCGTGAAGGAAGGCCCGCGCGAGCAGTTCATCGCCGCTCATCTCGAACTCCTTGCCGTGCGCGTCCTGGGCACGGACGGTGACTTTCAGAGGTCGCGTGACCTGTTCGCGGAAGGTCGGGAGGCTCAGGCAGCCCTCTTCGCTTTTGTGCGAGCCTTCGGTTTTGACGATCTCCGGATTGATCAGCACAATCTTCTGTTTGGGGTCCTCGCCGGTGGTGATATCGATCACCGCCAGTCGTTTGCCGACGCCAATCTGGGGCGCGGCCAGGCCAACACCTTTGGCGGCGTACATCGACTCGAACATGTCTTCGACCAGCTTATGCAGTTCCGGCGTGTCGAATTCCGTGATGTCTTCGCCGCGTTTTTCGAGTACGGGATTGCCGTACTTCACGATGGGATAAATCATGCTTAGAAGTTCTTTACCTGTTCCAAATATCCTTGGTAGTTGCGCCGCGTCTCAGCCAGCGAATCGCCGCCGAACTTTTCGATCATGGCCGAGGCCAGCACAAGCGCCACCATGGCTTCGCCGATGACTCCGGCGGCGGGGACCACCGCGATGTCGCTGCGCTCGTAAGCTGCCAGCGCCGCATCGCGGGTTTCCAGATCGACGCTTTCGAGAGGCCGCCGCAGGGTCGAGATGGGCTTCAACATGCCGCGCACTAAGACGTCCTGGCCGTTGGTCATGCCGCCTTCGAGCCCGCCGGCGCGATTGGCACCGCGCGTGAACTCGTGCCTCTCGCGGCTGTAGTGGATGGTATCTTGCACCTTGGAGCCGAACGCCGCCGCGCCTTCCGCCGCGTAACCGACCTCCACGCCCTTCACCGCTTGCATCGAAACGACGGCCTGGGCGAGTCTGCCGTCCAGGCGCGTGTCCCAGGCGATGTGCGAACCCAGTCCCGGCGGCACGCCGCGGGCGACTACTTCGAAGACGCCGCCGACGGTGTCTCCGGTTTTATACGCTTGATCGACCACGGCCTTCATGCGCTGTTCGGCTTCGGCGTCGACGCATCCCAGCAGGACTTCATCGCGCTGGCTGAGGGCGACCAGTTCCTCCCAGGTGGCCTGGCGTTCAAGTTTTGCTTCGCCGACAGCGATCACGTGGCTCAACACCTCTATCCCGAACGCTACGAGAAATGCCTTAGCCAATGCGCCTAGCGCGACTCGCCCCGCCGTCTCACGCGCGCTGGCTCGCTCCAAAATGTACCGGGCGTCGTGAAAATTGTACTTGATCGCGCCTGCCAGATCGGCATGTCCGGGGCGCGGGCGCGTCACTGGTTTCTTGTGATCTTCGGCGCCATCGATGTCTTCGACGGGCAGCGCTTCGGTCCAATTTTTCCAATCCTTGTTCTCAATCAGAATGGCGATGGGCGAACCGATGGTGTGCGAGTGCCGGATTCCGCTGACGATGTGGGCGCGATCAGTCTCGATTTTCATGCGCCCGCCGCGGCCGAACCCCTGCTGGCGGCGCCACAATTCCCGGTCAATTGACGCAACGGAGATAGGGACTCCAGCGGGCAGTCCGGTGACAGTGGCGACGAGGCACTCCCCGTGAGATTCTCCCGCAGTTTCAAAGCGAAGCATGGAATCTCTTATGGTAGCAACAACCGGTGGAATTACTACAGGAGAGACTGGGCCATTTTGACCCAACAGCGGGTCACTGGGGCGCGATGGTGGCGTCAGTTGGCTCAACTTCTTCGGGTTTTGGGGAAGAAGAAATCGTTTCCAGCAGTAGGGAAACAATGACAAACCCAGCAATAACGGCTCCGACGATCACGACTCCGTACAAGCAATCGAAGTGCCAGAACCCAAACTTAGGGATCGCC
This sequence comes from Acidobacteriota bacterium, assembly GCA_030775965.1. Lineage (GTDB taxonomy): Bacteria > Acidobacteriota > Terriglobia > Bryobacterales > Bryobacteraceae > Palsa-187. Next base: position 4,909 of record JALYIB010000436.1, read on the forward strand.
ACCCCTTCCTCCCATTCATTCGCGCGCGGTCGTATGCTTTCCGCAGCCGCGAAATCCGGGGATGGCTGTGCCTAATTTTTAAAGGGGGCTTTATCCATTTTTCGGAAGCTCATCATCTTCAGGTAAATGTCGTTGGCCAGCGACGAATTGATGCCCCAACCGGCCAGGTACATCAGCTTCAAGTCGCGGTCGCGGTTCAGCGGAGCTCCTTGGGTCCATTCGCCCAGGTCGGTGTTCCGCCCCATATAGGTTGAAAATAAATCTGCGGCCGAATACACATTCAAATCCGCCAAGGACTGCGCGACCGGCGCGTAATCCGGCCGGCGCAGGCGCTTCTCGATTTCCGCCACGTCGATCTGCAACGGCTCCACTTGACCCATGAACACGGTGTCGTAGCCTTGCCCGCTTTGATTGTTGGCCCACACCGTGGCGTACGGAAACGCGTCGAAGAAGGTGGCGAGCTCGCTTTTGACGGTCGCCTCGTCGCTTTCATAGAGCGGGACGTAGAGAGTGAATATGCCGCCGGGATTCAAGTGGCGCTTCACGGCCTCGAAATATTCTCTGGAGTAGAGGGCCGCCGTGCCTTTTACGAAAACGTCCAGCGGGTCAGAAGCGATGATGTCAAACTTTTCGCCGGTGGTCATCAGGTAATGCCGGGCGTCGTCGTAATGCAGATGTGTCTTGGGGTTCTTAAAGACCTGGTAATTCTGCAGCGCGAAATATTTAGTCGAGATCGGAGGAATGATGGGCTCAATCTCGCAGATGGTGATCTTCTGAATCCCGGGATAGCGCGTGAACGTGCCGGCCGAGACTCCCGCGCCGAAGCCGATGCCAAGTACGGATTTGGGATCGGGATGCAGCAGAGCCGGCAGGTGCCCTACCATTCGTTGCAACTTCATGTCGAAGGGGAGGGTGGTGGCTTCCACGTGGCCGTTTACGTCGATCTCGGTTGCGTCGTCGTTCAAGCGCCCGATGGCTACTGACGAGTTGCGGCCCTCGGCGGTATAAACGATCCGCGAATTATTCATGTAGCTGGGCATGCGGCGTCCGTAGGCGATCAGCGCGCCGGGGACGGGATGGATCCCCCAGGCTAGCAATCCCGCGACAAGCAGCGATCCGGCCACAACTTCACGCGCGCGCGGCAACAGCACAAACATCGCGCCCAGTGCGGAGATCGCCAGCAATGTCCGCTGCGTGTTCTGCGTGCCGATCCACGGGACCAACACCAGGCTCACGCTCAGCGCCCCTATAATCGCGCCCAGTGTGTTTGCCGCATACACTCCGCCCACGACGCGCCCAGGATCTTCGCCGCCGGTGGTCACCGCCGCGAGCGCCAACGGCACGCTCGCGCCCCACAGCAAGGCTGGCGGCAGGATGGCCCACAGACAGCGCGCCATGTCGAGCTGAAACAATTGCCAGGGATCGCGGGTGAGCATGGTATCGATGGGCCAATAGGGCAGGGAATCGGCGATCATGTACGCGGTCCACGCGATGCCTAGCGTCAACAGGATCTGGCACCATCCCAGAGCCTCGCGCGGACGCAGTTTCGGCAACAGCAACGCCACGCCGCCGCTGCCCAGCGCCAGGCCGATCAGAAACACCGCGAGGATGATGGCAAACACGTAGACCGTCGCCCCGAGTAACATGCCGAGCAGGCGGGTCCACACCACTTCCGCGCCCAGCGCGCACGCTCCTGACACCGCGATGGTGGCGTACACTGGCCAGCGGTTCCCCGGCGAACGGTCACGCGGCTCGATGCTTTCGAGTGAGGCGCGCGCCGGCACCTGCGCCGCCAGCCAGAAGCTGAGCGCCGCCACAATTAAGTTGATCGCCACCGCGGCGTAAGTGGCCACGGCCGTGTCATAAATTCGCAGCAGATAAAACCCGGCAAAGAGGCAACCGAAGACCGCTCCGGCGGTGTTGCAGCCGTATAGCAATCCCCACCACTCGACACCGCGCGGCGTCGATTCCACCCAACGCGCGATGGCAGGGAGCGATGCGCCCATCAGCGCCGTAGGCACGAGCATGCAAACTGCCGCCACTAATCCGCGCAGCAGCATCCCGGCGAGGCCGCTGGTCGCGCCCGCGAAATAGACGCCGCTCACGAACGGAATGCCCGCCAGCACCAGCAAGCCGCACGCCGCGATTCCTACTTCGAGCCACGCGTAGACCCGCAAAGGATGCTGCCCGGCAAATGTTCCGCGCACACGGGGCAGCCCGAGGCTGCCGATGCACAATCCCCCCATGAAGGTAGCGAGCAAAATCCCCAGCGACACCGACGTCGAGCCAATCGCCAGCTGCAGCAATTGGTACCAAACGATTTCGTAAATCAACGCCGAGCATCCGCTGCCCGCAAACAGAAGCAGCAGGAGCGGCAGGAAGCGCGTGGCGCCGGGTGCGGAGTGCGTCGTTGTGGACGCGGACGATGTATCGCTGGCAGTGGCCATCAAAGCAGCTATTATACTGGGTAACGATCAAAGCAAATCGCCGTACTCAACGTCGGCTGCAACGCCGTGTTCCTGCTAGCCAGCGCCGCCCTGGCGCGGGATCGCCACTTCCCGCAGCGTTGGATTCACCACTCCTGCCACTCCAACAGACGGCGCGCGCCGCCGCCGGCGGATTACAGCTCCCGTCGCCGGCGCAGTAGACCACCCTCGTTCGCTACAATGCAAGAGTCACCCACGCCAGCATGGATACTCCTGTTCGCCGTCCCCGCATAGATTCCAAGTACACCGGCTATAAACTAGCCATTCGCAAATCCAGGATTCACCGCTTCGGCGTTTATGCCGAAGAACGTATTCCCGCCAACCGTAAGGTGATCGAGTACACCGGCGAGCGCCTCAACCGCCGCGAAACCAAGAAACGCGGCGAGGGCGAGTACACCTACCTGTTCACCCTCAATAAATACTGGACCCTGGATGGCGCCTTCGGCGGCAGCGGCGCCGAAATTATCAACCACAGTTGCGAACCCAACGTCGTCGCGCGCATCATGAAGGGCCACATCATCTACATGAGTCTGCGTACGATTAAACCGGGGGAAGAACTCACCGTCGATTACAACTTCGAATACGTAGGCGATCGAACGTCGTGCGCCTGCGGTTCCGCCAGTTGCCGCAGTGTGATGGAGCGCATGACGCCGAAACTCGAGCGCGACTTGGCGAAACACAAAACTTCCAAGGCGAAGTCCGCGCACGCCTGACTCAAACCGAGTGGAATGTCTGGCACGGGAGACGTGCCGCTATGCTTCAACCAAGGCGGCGGTACTGGGCTGGGAAAACGAAGGCAAGTGCCAAAATGTAACTGCGGAATTGTTCCGGGCGGGGTATTCTGAAAGAGAGACCGCCAGGGGGTGGAGCGGTAACTTCTTGAAATTTTGAAGTCAAAAGGCGGCGCAACATTGACACTGCTGGTTGCAACCGTTTTGCGATTCTGTTCATCTAACAATTAGTAGGGGCGGGTTCACCCCGTAAGTCTATATGAAGTGGCACATTATCAACAATCGGGACTACATTGACGGTCCTTTTGAAACCTACGAAGAAGCGCTCCAGGAAGCGCGCTATCTGGGCAAGGAGACCCGCGTCGAGCCGCGGATCAGCCGCCGCAGTGCGGACTTTTACGTGTACCGGCCGCCCTATGACCGCGAAGAACACTGGCAGCCCGAGTACTGGATCTGCACCAAAGAAGCGGCCCTCACCCAAGGCGTCCGTGAAGTTATTTTTCTGCAGCCAACCTTCTGAAACCTCGCGCGCGACTCTAACGTCGAAGCAAGTACAAGGGGGGCGAATTTCTCCTCCGACAATTCGCGGCTTTCTAGCCTGGGTTTGACCGGGCCCAAGAGGCCGGCGGTGAACATTCACCGTCCCCCTTTCATATCGCGTTCTGAGTTACTTTGTATTGCGGCGGCACTACAGCGATCGCCGGCTGCGCCGTTGCGCCGCCCGCGCCTATCGTGATGCCCAAATCACCAGTCTCCGCCAACCGCATGTGTGCCACACTGAGGGAAGATGCCGATCGCGGCTGGAACATTTGTGGCCGGAATTGTTGTGGCGCTGGCGCTCGGGGCGGCGCTGGCCGTGGTCTGGCTC
>JALYIB010000437.1 GCA_030775965.1 Acidobacteriota bacterium
GCCGTGTGCTTCAAATAATCCACCACCGCCCGCTCGCCCGCAATGAATCCGCCGACTGACGCGAGCGACTTGCTAAAAGTCCCCATCACGATATCCACGTCGTCGAGTACGCCCAAATGCTCCGCCGCCCCCGCGCCAGTAGCCCCCAGCACTCCAATCCCATGCGCCTCGTCAACATACACCCTGGCCCCGTAAAACTTAGCCAGCTTCGAAATCCCCCGCAGGTCGGCAATATCGCCTTCCATGCTGAACACGCCCTCGGTGATCACCAGAATCCGCTCATCCGGAGGGCAGTTCTCCAGGCACCTTTCAAAGTGTTCCAGATCGTTATGCCGGAAGCGGGCCGTCCGCGCCGGAGACCGCAACGCACCCTCCACCAAACTCGCGTGCAAGTTGTGATCGCAAATCATAGCGTCGCCCTTTTCGGTCAATGCCGAAAGCGCCGCATAATTTGCCTGAAAACCCGTCCCGAAAATGACCGCCGCTTCCTTCTTCATGAAGGCCGCCAGTTCATGCTCCAGGCTGACGTGCAGATCCAGCGTGCCGTTCAGCAGTCGCGACCCGCTACATCCGCTGCCATACTTATTGATCGCTGAAATAGCGGCTTCGATGACCTTCGGATGCGTAATCAGGTCCAGATAGTCGTTGGACCCGAACATCAACACCCGCCGGTTCCCCAGGCGCACTTCCCCCGGTTCGCAGCCCTTGCGCTCTTCAAAAACCTCGAAGTACATGTACAAGCCCGCGTCCATTAGGTCGTTGGGACGCGTGAAGTTTCTGCACTTCTCAAAAATATCGTTCGACCCGCTAGTTTTCTTCCGGGTAGCACTGCCGGTAGCCGATGTACGCATAGCTCTCAATTCCATTCGTAGATTCGGTACGTCTTATACCGCTTTACGCCCATCAGTTCTGCCGACCGATTCATTAAGGTGTTATCTTCCAGTATCCACGACATTTCACACTCGCCGTCATATCCCAGTTTCAAGGCGTTATGTACTAGCGTAGCGTAAAATCCCGCAGCCACCCCCGTAGTGCGGTATTCCTCGGTAACCCCCAGGGCGATTACCCGGACATCTTTGATCAATCGTTGATGGTACAAGATTTTGAGGAGCCCCGTCGGAAGCAGCTTGCCATTGGCCTTTTTAAGCGCATGGTTAACGTTGGGCAGCGCCAGCGCAAACCCCACCACGCGCCCCTTCACCTCGCCCAGCAACACCAGTTCCGGCTTCAGGATCTGCTTCATTTCCTTGCCCATAAGCACGAACTCCTCGCGGCTCATCGGGATGAAGCCCCAGTTCACGCTCCACGCGGAATTGTAAATCTCCCAAACCCGCATCACCTCCGCATCGAAATTCTTCACATCGATCGGCCGGATCTTAAACTCATGCTTCGCCATGGCCTTGTTCGCCACGCGCTCGATCTTCCGCACGTCCACCCGCGGAGCCAACCCTCCGTAAGCAAACAAGTCCTTAGCTTTCCGCAACCCGGCCCGTTCCAATAAATCCGGATAATAGGTCGGATTGTAAGTCATCATGACCTTAGGATCCGCATGGAACCCATCCACCAAAATCCCGCATTCGTAATTAGTAGAAGGGTTTACCGGCCCACGCAAGAACTGAGCCCCGCGTTCCGCAGTCCATTGCCGAGCCTGGGTCAGCAGCCCCTGCGCCACCGCCAAGTCATCCACGCACTCAAAGAACCCAAAAAACCCGGCACTTTCACCATGAAACTTGTTGTGATTTCGGTCGATGATCGCCGCGATCCGCCCCACCGTTTTCCCATCCCGGCGCGCCAAAAAGAACTCCGCATCGGCATTTTTATAGAACGGATGCTTCTTCCGGTCCAGCAGATCCTTAACCGCGATCCGTAGCGGCGCCACCCAATTCGGATTTCCGTGATACAGCCCAAAAGGAAATTCGATGAATTCCTTCAGCGCGCCCTTACCGTCTACCGCAACGATATCAATCCTTTGCGAGTCCGCCATTCGTTAAGACAACCCTCGGTACAGGGCCGGCGTAGCCAGAACCAACACCCCAGCCAAAAGCATTCCCGCAACGATATCCATTGTGTAATGATACCGAAGATAAACCGTAGAAAAAATAATGCAGGTCGCGTAAACGAAATACACCCACGATAGCGGTTTCGAAAGCCGCCGGCTCCCCCACCAAGCCAGAATCACCAACTCCGTGTGCCCGCTAGGAAAACAATCGTAAGCCGCCGATTCCAGCTTGTCTAAGGACGATTGCAGCAGCCCAAACACAAACATTCCCTGCAACGGCACATGCTGCAGATCCCGCAACGCAAACCGCGGCCCCCGCGCCGGCACAAGAAAGTACCCGATATACGACGCCAAGAACCCCGTAGCAATCACAAACGCATAGAACCGGAACGCTTCATATTCCTGCCGCGCCCAAAACCGCCAGGCCACAAACAGCACCGCCGGAATGAATAGGCTATAAACGATCTGCAGACATTCCGTAAGCCCCGGGCTCTGTAGCCGCTCCAGCCAAACCGTGGGATTGGCGTGCCAGATCCGCAAGTCCAGCGCGGCTAGCTCAGCGTCCGCGTCCGTCCCCCGAATCGCCGGGATCAGAACTGACATCTCGCGATAGCAAATGGAGACGTAAAGCAGCGGATACCAATGCCGAAAAATCCGGCTCACCCGCCCCGCCCGCTTGACCGCCACCACCACCACAGCCGCGCAAACCACATGTACCGCGATCCAAAATCCCGCCGCCGGCACGCGATTCCAAAAGCCAACAAGGAGCGCTCCCGTAAGCGCCAAATAAGCCAGCACCACTTTATCGACAGCCCAGAATCGTTCGTCGCGATTCAATATTTCAGCCAACCCGCCTCCCGATACCACTGGAGCGTCAACGCCAGTCCCGCATCGAGCGATGTCCGCGCCTCAAACCCCATCTCCGCCGCCGCCCGCCGCGTATCGCAAGTCCAATAAGGACACAACGCCTCCGTCACTTTGTCGCGCGAGACGATCCCCGGCGTACCGGTGAGCCGCGCCCAAACTTCCGCCCCCAACCCCGCCATGTAAGCGATTCCTGCCGGAACCCGCAGCACCCGCGCGCTACCCCCCATAATCCGCGCCGCTGAATCCCGCAACTCCCCCCACGAAACCGGCGTCGAGTTCGCCAGAAAATAAGTCCGGCTCGAAGCTGTCGCGGCAGCAATCAACCCCTCCACCAGATCCCCCACATAAATCGCGTTAAACCACCGCTCCCCCCCGCCGATCTGCACCGCCAACCCGCGACTCAGCGGCTTCAAAATCTGAAACACATCTCTATCGCGAGGCCCATAAACCACCGGCGGCCGCACAATCACCGCATCCGGCACCAGCCTCCGCACATTCCGTTCCCCTTCGAGTTTCGACTTCCCATAATGCGTAACCGGCCGCGCCTCGTCGTCCTCCCGAACCGGCGTCCCATCCAAACTAGGCCCCATCGCCGCCAGCGAACTGACATGCACCATCCGTATGCCCCGATCCGCCACCGCCCGCGCCAACTTTTCCGTAGCGCGAACATTCCCCGAATAATAATCCTCCACCCGCAGAGCCTTGGTAGTCCCCGCCAGATGCATCACCAAATCGACGCCCTCCAGCGCCTCCTCCACTCCCGCCCCACTAACCAAATCTCCAAAAACCACCTCAGCCTGCGTCGCCACTTTCCGCCGCGCCAGACACCGCACCCGTTCCCCACGAGCGCACAGCGCCTCCACCAGATGCCCCCCAATGAACCCGGA
>JALYIB010000438.1 GCA_030775965.1 Acidobacteriota bacterium
AGCATGTGCTGTTGCTGAACCTGACCCGTGTGTTCCCGCAGCAGGTGCTGGCAGCCTGCTGATCGCCACCGCTACGCTGCGGTCTTTGGTGAAGGTCATCACGTCGTTCACGGTGGCGCACAGCATCACGCTGGCGCTGGCGACTTTCAATGTAGTGGTGCTGCCCTCGCGCTTCACCGAGAGCACGATCGCCGCCAGCATCCTCTACGTGACGGTGGAGAACCTGATTCGCAACCGCACCATGGACCGCTGGAAACTGACGTTCCTGTTCGGCCTGGTGCACTGCTTCGGCTTCTCAAACGTCTTGCGCGAGATGCAATTGCCGCGCGCGAATCTGGCGCTGTCGCTCTTCTCCTTCAATCTGGGGGTCGAGATCGGCCAGCTTGTGGTCGTGGTGCTGTTATTCCCCACGATTGAGGACTTGATCCAGTCAGGGTGGACCAAGCTGCGGCCGGCGGTGTCGATTGCGATCGGGTTGCTCGCTGCCTATTGGTTCATCCAGCGCGCGTTCTTCGGTTAAAAAAAGAGGGACGGAGCCTGATCAATGTGCCGAGGTGGAACCGTCCCGTTAGGGCACAATAATCAGGCTGCGTCCTTCTTTTTTATCTCTTTTTTATCGAGGGAACGGCGCAAGCTGGGGGGCCGTGCTATCCGGCTGCGCAGGCGAGCGCGCCACGTTCAGGATCAGAGCCAACGTCGAGTAGTAACCTACCAGCCCAGTAGTGTCGACCACACCCTGCTCCCCAAATTTAGCCAGCATCCGCCCGTAGGTAGCGTCGCTTACGCTCTTGTTCTGCAGCAGCTCGGCGGTGAAATTATAGACGATCTCCTCGTCCGCAGCCAGATTTTCAGGACGGCGCCCCACGGCGATTGCATGAGCGGTCTCTACCGGCAGTCCAGCTTTGAGTGCCAGCGGATAATGTATGTTCCATTCGTATTGCTGCATCGACTGGCGCGCAGTCATAATGATCGCCATCTCCACCAGCTTCTGCGGCACTGAATTTTTGTAACGCAAGTACTCGCCCACCGCCTGCAAGCGGTCCATCAGCTCCGGACTGCGCAGCAGTGGGACGAAGGGGCCGCCCGCACCGGCGGCGCCGCGCGGTGTGGCCGCTAGCAGCTCCGCGGAGTGTTTCTGCGCCGGCGTCAGCTTGTCGGCGGGTATAGGCGGCATGCGGTCCTGGGCTTGAGCCATAACCGAGAATACCAGCAGGACAGTGGCGGCGAAGCGCAAGTTCATGCGTGGAGTAAAAAACAAGACGGCTGCTGCGCCTGAGGCGACAGCCGTACACAAAGCCCGTGCGAGACGTCCAGGAAAAATGGCACCCACGAAGAAACCGCTGACTCGTTATCGCGCCGCCACCGTCGGGGATAGATGCTGCGCGATCTCAATCGCGTGATGCAGCACCTTGGGATCCTTAACACCGAACGCCAGCGCCTTTTGCATTTCCGCATTGGCGTGCCCATAATCTCCGCTGGCCGCCAGCGACCAGGCGTAGGCGTCCAACGTAAAGGCATCGTGCCGCCTCGCGAGTTCCTGCTTGGCAATCTCTAATGCTTTCGCAGGCTGATGAGCGTAGTCCGCGTAGTAAGCGATCAACTCGTGATTCGAGTTATCGGTAATGTTCGATTCCTTGAGCGACTTTTGCTCGAACTCGGCGAAGTCTTTGGCGGCGTCGTCTTTGCGGCCCGCGCGCTCGAGCGCCTCGGCCAGGGCGAATAGGTTCTCCGCGTGCGGCGCCGCGGCGTAGCGCTTTTCAAGCAGCGCGACCGCGTCGTCATAACGATTCTGGGCCGTACGCACCTGCGCCAGCGTTCCCAGCGCGTAATGATAATTCGGGAACACCCCCAGCGCGCCGATGGCGTAGGTTTCGGCTTCCGCCAGGTTTCCGGAAAGTAATTGCAGGTGCGCCATCTGCGTCAGCAGCCACGCGCGGTCCTCCGCTTCCTGAAACGGCGTCGAATCGTAGGCCATGTGCATCAGATCCAGTGCGCCCGGGAGATCGCCGTGCAATTCCCGTAAATAAGCCGCGCGCGTGAGACCCGCGACGTTACCCGGCCGGATGTTCAGCATCCACTGCGCTGCTTTGACAGCGGCATCATAGTTACCCAGCTCCGCATTGGCGTCGGCCAGATAACCGTAAACCGTAACGTCGTCCGGAACACGCTGGTTCAGAGCGGTAGCGGCTTCGAGAGCCTTGGCGAACTCGTGCCGTCCCAGCAGTAGCCAGGCTTGGACTTTCAATGCCTCAAAGTTATCGGGCGCCACTTTGAAGGAACGCTGCAGCGTCTCCTCGGCTTTCGCGTAATAAGCGACGTCCGAAGTTTCGCGGGCGCGCCGCGCATACGCCATCGCCAGGCTGGCGTAGTAGGGAACATGATCCGGCTGCTTCGCGATCTGTTCCTGCGCCTTTTGAATACTGATTTCCGCCGGCGACTTCGTAGCGGCGGTCTGCGCCGTTTGGGCACAGACCGCTACGGAGGCCAGAACACTAAACGCGCAAATAGCCACTTGATTGTTCATGGGTTTCCTCATCTCACTTGCCTTAGTTCGGACAGATGCTGCCTATTTGACCCGAGCATCCAGGTTGGCCCGGACCGGCGCCGTGAACGCTATCGCGTCCGCTATAAGCCGGCGCTACGAAGGGGAAGGTAGTCGGCAAAGGCGATGCCGAAGTGTTTACCCCGTCGCCAATCGGAGTGCCAAATTTAGTCGAGTCAACCAAAATGCCGGCCACCGCACGCGCCGAGATATCTACGACGTCATCGAGCGGCCGCCGCCCGTTGGGATAGCCCGCGTTATCACCCGCGATGAAACCCAGGCGCTTGGCCATGGCAAAAGGCGTGGGAGGAATACCTGTATTCAAACGCATCAAATCGGCGATCGGGCCGGCGTCCTGCGGTCCGCAGCCGGGACATATGGGAGCGTTATATTGCACCAGCGGCAACAGGTCCAAACGCGGCGCTGGCGGCACCGGAATTCCGATGGACGCGAAAATCTGCGCCAACAGGGGATTAAGGAAGAAGTTTGCAAACTGGCTATCGTTCGCCGGATCTTCGGTGCTAAAACGATCCTTGGAGCCGGTACCGATAATGAGTTCGTTGATCAGCGGATTGCCCTCGCGTTGTATTTGCGAAAAACCGCCGGCCAGGGTGGAGTTAGAATCGCGCAGTACCGTAATGCGCGGGCGCGAAGTCGTGCCATAGGTGCCAATCACGGCCTCTTTTTCACCGGCCGCGTGCATCTTTCCGTCCACCGTGAGCAGGGAAATAGGCACTTCAAGAACAATGCTGTTCACGTTGTAACCGGCCAGAGTGTTGGGAGCGTAATTATGGTGATCGTCGCTGTCGACCGCTGACGTGAGTACGCCGCCGCCCACCGCCATGCGGAAGTTCAGCGAATCGAAGGCGGCGCCGAGATCGATAAAGAAAGGATCGGCCACCGTGCCCGCGAACACGCTAATTCCGTTGGGCAGGTTATAGATTCCCAGCGCGCGCAGCGAATTGTAATCCGGCATCGTGCGCGGCCCGACGTTTGACGGGACCGCAAAGAGCGTCTGCCCTTGTCCGATCTGCTGAAAGCCGTGCTTGGTGACCATGGTGACGGTGTAAGTCTGGCTGAGGCTTAGACCTTCAGATCCCGGGCCAGTCAGGGCCGTGATAGCCGGAATCCCGGCCAGATTCCCCACGAATCCAGTGAAGACTCCGGGCTGGCGAATTTGGGTGGTGAAACGAAACTGAAAGGTGACATCTTCAACGCCGTCATGGTCGTTATCGATCTTCATCTCATAAAGGATATTGGGGTCGAACGGAAAGTAGTTGGGGCCGTTCGCAGGCTCCAGGAACGGGTCGACGTTCAAGATCATGACCACATGGTCGGGTTGGTTGGGATCGATGAAAGCGTACCAGTCCGTGATGTCCGCTTTCTGGTCGAGAGCCGTGATCGGCGCTTCGCGGTGGCTGGAGGCGAAGAGTTGAGCCGGCGGCGCCGCCAACATGGCGAGCATCGCCAGCGGCGGCAGCAGTGCAAGGGGTTTCATTTTCATGGCTAGATCCTTTCAAAGGGATCTACGGCGGCGGCGGGATTTTGGATTGCAGCGCGCGAGAAAAATCGAACTTACTTTACGGCGAACACCCACATGGCCCCGCCCTCGGGCACTTCCGGATGCTTGCCGGGAAGCAGAAGATTCAAAACCGCCTGCATCGAACGAGCGTCCACGCCCCCACCCGTTCGAGGCACCACGAATACCCTTCGCGCGCATATCGATCGAACCTAGACCTTCTTCCCATTGCGTTGGTAATCGACCAGGATCGGCGGCGACGCCTCGTCCCCATCCCACGATTCGTTGGGATCGCGCCGATGGTATCTTTGATCTTTCCGGCCGCCACATCGATAGCGATGGACGATGTATAGAAGAAAAGTTATCGCCGGGACGCTGATCGCCCAGCCACGGACTACCCTAGCTTTTGCCGAGAGCCTTGGGCATTTCCGTATACGGCACCACGCGCCCGTGCAGCGGAGCGATGGTCTGAATATCCAGCTTCAGCCGCTGAATGTTCTCATAAAGGTTATTGCCCAACTGAGCCGCCCGCGGCACCAGTCCCGGACCATTAGGCGGCGACGGCGTGAAGTCATCGGCCTCGATCAGAATCTTCTCCACAGGCATATAGCCGAATAGCATCGCGCCGCTATGGTCGTCGCCCTCGGTGTGATACAGAACCAGCGTGCGCGTGCCGTCGGTCAGCTCGTATTTATCCTTCACTGTAATGAAAGTCGCCTTCTTCGGGCTCCTAGAAAGATTGTCCGGGCTCAACGTGCGCGGCCCTTTCCAGGCAGTCTCGTAGTACGCCTTATTTACCTCGCTAGTGATGACGGTGGCTCCTTCAGCGACGTAGGTGCGGATGCCGTTCGAGTGATCCCAATGATGATGCGTGTTGACCAAATACTTGATGGGCTTGTTGGGGACCAACTTTTTCACCTCAGCGATGACCGCGAGCGACCGCTCCTCGCTGAGCGGCGCTTCGACCACCGCCACGAAGTCTTTGTACTCGATCAGCACGCTATGGTGTGACCCGCCGCCGAGGAACCAGACGCCGTCGGCGAGCTTCTGCGACTCCACGTGAACCGGTGGAACCATGGCCTTTTGGACGGCGTCAGGCACGGCGATCGCCGCGCCGGCCACGTTGGGTTTCACGTCGCTGACGTTGAGTTCCAGTACCATGTAGCCGCCCTGCTTCTGCACGATATGCGTGGGAAACTTCACGCCGCCGAAATCCTTGTAGTCCGAGTAGTCGGTTTCCACCGGCATATCGCCGAGCACCGGATTCGCCATCGAGCTCTCGATCTTCGTCAACATGCCCTGTCCGTCGATGGTGCCCACTACGTTCAGTCTGCCCACCGCCGTGATCGAAACCTCCGTGCCGCCTTTGCCCTTCTTAGCGGTGGCGTTGCTGATCATGGCCTGCTTCACGAAGCCTTGCGGCGTCATCACCAACTGCAACTGCCGTTCCTCCACGGTTCCAGGAGCCGGTTGCGCTGCGTTGCCAGGCTGGTTCCAGGCATACGCTCCGCACAGTATGTTCACCTGCTTTTGCTCCCCCATGAACGGCTCGCCTCCGCCCTTGGCCGGTGGGTCTTCGAGCGTGCGCACCATTTCCTCACGCGAACACTGGCTGGGATAATCGATGGTCCGCGTGTAACTGGTGACGTTCAGCGTGGGCCACGCCACCGTGGGCAAGTAACTCTGTCCCACCGAAGCGGCCTTGCCGCTAGCGGAGAATTGGATGGAATTCAAATTGGCAGCACCCATGGCAGTGGCGGCCTTGTGCAAAACTGCGCTGGCATCCTGGGCCAAAGCCCCGGTGGCGAGCAGCCCAAACGCGATGACAGCAACTAAGATTCGTTTGGTCATGATGTTTCTTCAATATACTCGATGCACCCGTGGAGCGGAAGAATGAGCGGAAGAATGCGTTAAGTCCAGCCGGATGTCTCCAGAAAGCCCGCAGGGGTAACTCACATGGGATGATAAAAGGGTTTGCGTAAGTCTCCTCTTCTTCCCATCTTCTTAATCGTCGCCGTGGACGTCCTCGGGCTCACCATCATGATCCCGCTGCTGCCCTTTTACGCCGAAAAACTTGGCGCGAGCCCATCGCAGGTGGGCTGGCTGGTGGGCGTATATGCGCTGTGCCAGTTGTTTTCAGGGCCGCTGCTCGGGCGGATGTCGGATCACGTCGGCCGCAAGCCGCTGCTGATTGTAAGTCAAATCGGCACGCTCATCGGCTTCCTGATCACGGCCTTCGCGGGGACGCTCTGGGTAGTGTTCCTCGGCCGCATTATCGATGGCGCCACCGCCGGGAACTTGTCTCTCGCTCAAGCCTACATCTCCGACGTTACCAAGCCCGAAGAGCGCGCGAAATCCTTCGGCGTGATCGGCATCGCCTTCGGACTCGGCTTCCTGATCGGCCCGGCAATCTCCGGATTCCTGGCGCATTACGACTACCGCATGCCGATCTTTGCCGCCGCCCTGATGTCCTTCACCAGCATCCTGGCCACCACGTTTCTATTGCCCTCCGTCAAAAATGTTCACTCGGTGCAGAGC
>JALYIB010000439.1 GCA_030775965.1 Acidobacteriota bacterium
GTGGTGGTGTTGCCGGTAAAATCGATACGGCGCACGAAGAATTGCTTGCCTTCGTCGAAGTTCAAGGTCAAATCGATCTTGTCGGTCCCCGGCACGGGCTCTATGTTGGGCTCGGAAACGAAATCGATATAGCCGAACGAGCCATACAACTTGCGCAGTTCCTCGAAGCCTTTGCGTAGTTTGGCCGTCGAGAAGACATCCCCCTGCTGCATCTGGAAGATCGGGCGCATCAGGGTTTCCGGAGTCCGGAACAGCTTAACGCCGACGAAATTGATGCTGTTCAGCCGGTACAATCGCCCCTCTTCGATGGTAAGCCCGAGGTTGGCGTTCTTACCGGGCTTATTCGGATGGATCAAAGGCAGTTTGAATTTGCCGCCGCCGACGTCGACGATATCCACAGTGTGATCGGTGACGCGGGCCTGGAAATAGCCGTTGTCGCGGTAGAACATTTCGATGCGTTCCTGATCTTCCTCAAGCTTGGTGGAATCGTAAGTCTTCGCGAACAGATTCTCGAAGAAGATGGACTGGGGAATCCCGATCGGACGCAGGTTCTTCATCGCCCGCCGGATGATCAAAGCGTTGAATACCTCGTTGCCCTTGAAGGTAAGCTCGCCCACTTTGACCTTGGGCCCTTCGTTCACTTTGAAGATCACTTCGAGCGACGATGGGGGCACCTGGCGCAGTTCCGGCTCCACTGTGGCAAACTGACGCCCGCGTTCCGCCAGATACTCCTGCAACACGTTGCGGGCGCGCTGAATCTTGTTGGGGTCGTATTGCGATTCCACCGACAAGCCAACCTTGCGTTCCTTGAAGCGATCCAAAATTTCCGAATTGGTGACTGACTTATTGCCGTCGTATTTGATGGACCGGATCACCCGCCGTTCCGCCATGGTAAAGCGCAGAATCCAGCCGGTTTTGCCCATCTCGCGCTCCACGCGAATATCGTCGAAGCGGCCCGTATTCCACAGCGCCATAAAGTCGCGGTGGATGGATTCGTCGTCGAGCTTGTCGCCCTTCTTGGTGAAGATCAAGGCCCTCAAGGTGTCCTGTGGCACGCGGCGCACACCCCGGAATTCAATGGATTCGATGACATCCTCAAAGGCTTGCGGCTCGGCCTCCGCTGCCGGCTTGGGCGCTTGCAGACCGGGTGCTGCCGGAGGCGGGGTTTGAGAGGCGGGCGCCCCGGGTGCCGCACCTTCCGGAACGGCTTCAAAAGGATTGTTCTTGGCCGGAGGCGGCTGGGGTGGAGATTGCGGCTTGGCCGCCGCCGGCGCTTGCGTGCCCGCGGGCGAGGCTTGTCCCTGCGCCAATATTTGGGAGTGGGTCAGGGTGGACCACAGCAGGGTTGCCGCGAGCAAACGCAGGCATCCGAGCCTGAACACTGTCATCTAATCCGGGTTCCTTTCAAAGCTGCGTTCCCCTTCAGACGTTGGCCCGCCGACAGGGGTTTCACTGAACCATAGCCTCACGGCGTACCGCTACAGCTATTGGATTTGCGGTGCAAGGATGTCCCCATCAACCGGTGCGGTTGCGAAGATTTTAGTTTAGCGCATTTCCAGGGCGCTACCTAACTGGTAAGGCTGGCAATAGCACACATACACCAGTTGCCAGCGAGGGAGCTGAGACGCTATTCACCTACTGTTTGTTCGACTGCCGCTTCGGAGCCGGAATGGCCGTCTTCCTTGGGCGTGTAATAGGAATGATAGTAGGTGTATTTGCTGTACAGCTCGCCCCGGCGGGCGCCGTTGACCACGATTCCCAGAACGTTGTTGTTGCAGAGGGATTGCATTGCGCGAGTTACCGAATCGATGGTGGTATGTCCGATGCGCACCACCAGCAGCGTGCCATGGCATAAGGTGCCAAGCAAACTGGCATCGGCCGCGAACAGCAGCGGAGGACTGTCCAGAATCACCCAGTTGAACAACTCCGGCAAGCGGTCCATCATGAACTTCACTTCCGGCAGATTGAGCAACTCCAGCGGATTGATGACCGCCTCACCCGCAGGCATCACGTAAAGGTTGGTGCCGGCGATCTTGCGGATAGCCTGGTGCAACGGCACCTTACCCAGCAGGTAATCTGTGATGCCCGGGCTGCGGTCGATCCCAAACAGGGTGTGGACAATGGGACGGCGGAAATCGAAATCCGCCAGTAAAGTTTTGTTGCCGGCTAGATGCGCTTGCGCCAGCGCCAGATTGGCCGCCGACAACGACTTGCCTTCCGCTGGCGATGCGCTGGTTACCACGATCGAATGAATGGGTTGCAGCGTCTTCATGTGGTTGAGGCGCGTGCGCAACGTGCGGAACTCTTCCATGGGCGCCTCGTGAGGACGCGAAACATCAATCAGCAGAGAATCAGTGGCGGCGCGGAAAGGGACTTCCGGCACCAGATCCAAGAGCCCCGCGAGATTCGTCGCGCTCCCATACCCCGCTCCCGGGTGAACCGGTCCGGTGTTCAATCGATCATCGACCGGTGTCTCGTGAATCCGTCCGTTGCCGGAGGGTTCGAGCACCGGCGTGCCCACGAAGGGCCCCGCCGGGGCGGACGGACGGGACTGCGGCATGACTCCGGTCTGCTCCGCGCGGCGCAATGCATCATGAACGCGACTCATCTTTGTAATCTCCCCCGCCTCTTCAGACTTTAGACACGTAGTAATACACCACCGACCCTGACATCACGACGGCCGCGGCCAGACAAGCCGTGGTCCATCCGAGCCAAGCCAGCCGGCGGCGGCGGCGCACCACAAAATCGTTTTCGAGCAGCGGAACGCTTCCCAATATTGCCATCTGCGTGTAAGCACGCACGTCCTTCAGATTTTTAAGCGAGCTGTCCTTCATTTCCCGGGCGCCGGCAATCACGATTCCCAAAAGCAATCCCAGGGCCGCCCCCAGGGAAATGATAATCGGACGTTTAGGCTCGGTGGGAGCGGTCGGCAGCGATGCCGGATCCAGCAGTTCTAGAGTTTCGCCCTGTTTGCGGCCTTCCATGTCT
>JALYIB010000440.1 GCA_030775965.1 Acidobacteriota bacterium
TCCATCTTCTCGAGTTCGGTGTAGCCCGAGAGCCGAATGACTTCCATGCGATCCTGCAAGGCCGGCGGTATGGTGTGCAGCACGTTCGCCGTGGCGATGAAAAACACCTGGCTCAGGTCGTACTCGACGTCCAGGTAATGATCCTGGAACATGTAGTTCTGTTCGGGGTCGAGAACTTCGAGGAGAGCGGCCGATGGATCGCCGCGGAAGTCGGTCGACATCTTGTCGATCTCATCCAGCATGAACACCGGATTGCGCACGCCGGCCTTTTTCATCATCTGGATGATCTGCCCGGGCAGAGCGCCGATGTAGGTCCGGCGATGGCCGCGGACCTCGGCTTCATCGCGGACGCCGCCGAGCGACAAGCGCACGAACTTGCGTCCCGTGGCCTTGGCGATGGACATGCCGAGCGAAGTTTTACCAACGCCCGGGGCTCCCACAAAGCATAGGATGGAACCTTTGGGATCTTTGACCAAACGGCGCACGGCCAGGAATTCAAGGATGCGCTCTTTGATCTTTTCAAGACCGTAGTGATCGCTCTCGAGCACCTGCTGCGCGAACGCCAGATCGCGGATTTCCTTGGATTTCTTTTTCCATGGCACCGCGAGCAGCCAGTCGAGATAATTGCGCGAGACGGTGGATTCGGCCGACATCGGCGGCATCTGCTCCAGACGCTTCAACTCCGCCATGGCCTTCTCGTGCGCGTCCTTGGTCATTCCGGCGGTTTCGATTTTCTTCTTGAGCTCGTCGAACTCGCTCTTCTCGCCCCGGCCCAGTTCCTTCTGGATGGCCTTGATTTTCTCGTTGAGGTAATACTCTTTTTGCGCCTTCTCCATCTGGCGCTTCACG
The DNA here is from genome assembly GCA_030775965.1 of Acidobacteriota bacterium. Lineage (GTDB taxonomy): Bacteria > Acidobacteriota > Terriglobia > Bryobacterales > Bryobacteraceae > Palsa-187. The sequence continues at coordinate 850 of JALYIB010000440.1, forward strand.
CGGCCCTGGATGGTGCGGTCGACACTCAGCTTCTCGATTTCGATATCGAGCATCTCGGCGACGCGGGTCAACCGGTCGATGGGATCGAAGATTTCGAGCAGTTCCTGCTTCTCTTCGATAGCAAGTTGCAGGTTCGCGCCTACCGTGTCGGCCAGTTTGCCCGGATCGTCGCCGCGAATGGCCGCGACGATGGTGTCGTAGTTTACGTTCTGGCTGATCTTGGCGTATTGCTCGAACAGGTTGGTGACGCGCGAGGTGAGCGCATCCAGTTGCGAACCTTGCTCGACTTTGAACTGAAAAGTTTTGACGGTGGCTTTGAAGTAACCGTCGTCTTCTGAGACCGAGAGAACTTTACCGCGTTCGACGCCTTCGACCAGCACCTTGATGTTGCCGTCGGACTGCTTCAAATGCTGCACGATGTTAGCAATGGTGCCAACCGAAAAAATTTCGTCCGGGCGGGGCTCGTCCACGCTGGCGTCGTGCTGGGTCGCGAGAAAAATCTTCTTATCGCCAGCCAGCGCCTCGTCAAGAGCGCGCACGCTCGACTCACGGCCGACGACAAACGGCGTCATCATGTGCGGGAAGATCACGACGTCCCGTATGGGCATCATCGGCAACCGGCGAGTGTCTGATTTTTCTTTGGAAGTGATCATGTTGTGAAGGGACTAAGGATCAGAAAACGGGTAAAGCCTACACCTCTTAAGCGAGATATCGGCTTATCCCGCTTTTTCGAGCAGTGTCACGTTAATTTTCTGCGTCAACACCATTTCTTTGGTGACGGCGAACTCACGGACCTTTTTATAAGTGGGCAAGTAGTACATCAGATCCAGCATGAGGTCTTCGAGGATCATGCGCAGGCCGCGGGCTCCCACTTTGCGCTCCATGGCGAGCTGGGCAATGGCTTCGAGCGCGTCGTCGCTAAACTTCAGCTTAACATTTTCGAATTCGAAGAGCTTCTGGTACTGGCGGATGATGGCATTCTTCGGCTTGGTGAGGATCTGGACCAGCGCTTCCTTGCTTAATTCTTCGAGCACGGCGACCACCGGCAGGCGTCCGATGAATTCCGGGATAAAGCCGCTTTTGATCAGATCCATGGGCTGGACCTGCTCGAGCATGTTCACGTCGCGGCGGCCGGAACTGCTGTGCCGAACCCGCTGCGCTTCGCGGCCCGCTTCCTCTTGCTTGGAGAAGCCGATAGTGCGGGTCCCGACGCGGCGCTGAATGGTTTTTTCGAGTCCGATAAACGCTCCGCCGCAGATAAAGAGGATGTTGGTGGTATCGACCGGTGTGAATTCCTGATGGGGGTGCTTACGGCCGCCCTGCGGGGGAACGTTTGCTACCGTGCCTTCAAGGATCTTGAGCAGCGCCTGCTGGACGCCCTCGCCCGAAACATCGCGGGTGATGGATGGGTTTTCATCTTTGCGGCCGATTTTGTCGATTTCGTCGATATAGATGATGCCTTGCTGGGCACGCTGCACATCCCAATCGGCGTTCTGCAAGAGCCGCAGAATAATGTTTTCAACGTCTTCGCCGACGTAACCGGCTTCGGTGAGGGTGGTTGCGTCGACAATCGCGAAAGGCACGTCCAGGATGCGGGCCAAAGTCTGGGCCAGCAGGGTCTTGCCGGTTCCCGTGGGCCCGATCAGCAGAATGTTGGATTTCGACAGCTCCACTTCGCCTGAGCGCTGCTTGTTCATTTGAATGCGCTTGTAGTGGTTATACACCGCTACGGCGAGCTTCTTTTTCGTGGCGTCTTGACCGATTACGTACTGATCCAAATACTCCTTTAATTCCAGAGGCTTAGGGAGTTTATTCGGAGACGCGTAATGCTGATCGTGACGATCGTCTTCAAGAATAGAATTACAGACGGCAATGCATTCGTCACAAATATACGCCTTGGGATAGTCGGAGGGAGAGGAGATCAACTTCCCGACTACATCCTGGCTTTTGTGACAGAAGGAACAACGCAGAGCATCATCCGAGCCAGTGCGCTTCACTGGGACCTCCTGACGGATCACCAAAGTCTAAATGCGGACATTCTCATTATAGCGAAGTTGGGACGAAAGCATAGGCGATATAAATCGGCTGTGAGAAGAGCGTTCCCGGCTTTAGTGTGCGGTGGTTAGGCACGACGACACCAACCTTTGGGTTCGAACGGTGCATGATCATATGGCTACCGCTGGCGAGTCATCACGAATCCGACCCGATCGAGCGCACGCCGTAACTCGCTGTCCGAAATTGCGGTTGGCAGTTTTGCCACCTACCTGCCCACGGTCAACTCGATGAATTCGTGCCCGGCCTCGGCGGGAACCGGATCTCCGGCGGCGATGCAATCTTCCACATAGAGTTCCGCGGCCTCACGAATATTAGCGAGTGCCTCTTCGCGCGTTTCCCCCTGGGAAACACAGCCTGGGAGGACTGGTATGAGCGCTACAAACCCGCCCTCCGGTTCCTTTTCGAGCACAACGGTGTACTGCATGAGTTTCATTATCGCTGGTTTCTCTAAGATGAATTATGAGGATCGAGATCGAGGGGATGCAATCCGCTGAATGTATCCGGAGGGTCCGCAAGGCGCTGGAACGAGTCCACGGGTTGCAGGTGCGGGAAGTCAGTTTAGGCTCCGCGGTGGTCGATGGCGACATTGCGCAGCGCTCGGCGGCGCTGGAGGCGATCGAGAAGGCGGGGTTCCAGCCTCATATTTCCGTCTGAGCCGGTTTCACAGGAGTTTCAACAGGGCGTAGACCGTTGGCACGCTGAACAGGCTGGAATCGATGCGGTCAAGCCAGCCGCCGTGCCCGGGCAGGAGCGTGCCACTGTCTTTCACTCCGGCGCCGCGTTTTAGGGCTGATTCGCATAGGTCGCCGAGCTGGCCGGCGATGTTACCGGCGGCGGCGAGCGCCAAGGCTTCCGCCAGCGGGGCCTGCGGGATCAAGTAGTGGGCGTAGATTCCGCCCACCAGCATTCCTCCGGCGACAGAGCCGGCCGCGCCCTCCCAGGATTTCGCCGGGCTCACGCGCGGCGCCATTTTGTGCTTTCCGAAGGCGCGTCCGATGTAGAGCGCGGCGATGTCGCCCGCCCAACTGAGGAGCATCGCGAACAAGAGCCAGTGGGGGTTGATGGCGCGCAGGTCGGCAGCGCAGTGCCAGGCTCCGAATATATAGATGATGCCGAGAGTGAATGCTCCGGCCGCGGGCATGGCCGCTCCCAGATTGTGGACGCGCATGGCCAGCGTCATTGCCAGCATGGCGATCAACACGGCGACCACCGCGGGGCTAGGCGCAAAGAGCAACGCCAAGCCGGCGGCCATTCCCGGCCAGCCGCCGCGCGCGATGCCTTGGGCGGCGGCGATTTGATCGAATTCCCAGTAAGCCAGTAATCCTGTGATCGCCAGCACCGCCAGAAACACCCACTGTGGCGACGCGAGCGTCACCCAGGCGATGAAGGGGATCAAGATCAGCGCGGTAATGATGCGCGTCATCGGACGGGCGCGCCCAGAGTTTCGCGATAGCGGGGTTCGAGGCCTGTGGAAGCCGCACCGCCCAAGCCGCCGAAACGGCGGTCGCGTTTCTGGTAATCCAGAATGGCGCGCAGCAAATCGGCGCGCGTGAAGTCCGGCCACAGGGTTTCGGTGACGTACAGTTCGGCGTAGGCGATCTGCCACAGCAGGAAATTACTGACGCGCATTTCGCCGGAGGTGCGGATAAGAAGATCGGGATCGGGAATGCCCGCGGTGTAGAGGTGGGCGGAGATGGCCGCTTCGTCGATCGAATCGGCCGTAACTTCACCGCGGCTGGCCTTTTCGACCAGAGCCTTCACGGCATCCACCAATTCGGCGCGGCCGCCGTAGTTGATGGCTAGATTCACCTGCAAGCCGCGATTTGCCGAGGTCTCCGCCAAGACATCGAGCAATTCCGAGTGCACTTGTGGGGGCAGGGCATCCAGGCGCCCGATGGCGGCCATACGGATCCGCTGGCGCATCATCTCGGGCAGCTCCAGCCGCAGATAAGCGCGCAACAAGCGCCACAACATTTCCACTTCGGTGCGCGGGCGCTTCCAGTTCTCGATTGAAAATGCGTAGAGGGTAAGTGCCCGGATACCCATCTGCGAACAGGTCTCGATTACCGTGCGCACCGGGCGCATTCCGGCCTTATGTCCGGCCACGCGTAGCTGGCCGCGGCGGCGCGCCCAGCGGCCGTTGCCATCCATAATGATGGCGATGTGCGCGGGCAGGCGCTGGGGGTTGAGCGCGCAGGCCAGCGCTTCATCCGCGTGACCTGCCGGCAAAGACTCAAGCAAGGCTTGCATGGGGGCTTGCATCGGTAATCGACCATGGTAACAAAGCGTCCTTCTTTGCGTAGCAAAGTACTTGACAATAACTCCGGAGACGCTTAGGATAGAGCCATGGCCAAGGTTCGAACGATACGCGAAGGCGCGGCGGAGCCGCTCGCCATGCATTCGCACGCCATCGACAACCTGCGCTATATCCGCGAGACCATGGAGCGCGCCGGATCGTTCACGGCGGTGCCAGGC
>JALYIB010000441.1 GCA_030775965.1 Acidobacteriota bacterium
AAATACGGCGCACCCAGATACGCGCGATTACGAATTTCAATAGCGTAGCGGAACGACCGCGGCAGCGCGTCCAGAAAAGGCCCCAGCGTCGCCACGAATTCACGCGCCGGAGTCGGCCGCGCCCCAAATTCGAAAATCAACGCAGCAATGCGGTCGCGGTAAGGCTCCAGCGGTTCCAAGAATAACGCCGCCAACGCATCGGCGTTCAGAAACGACTCGTTCCTCATCCCCGCCCGCGGCCCGTAACGCGGATGCTGAGGAAAGACCTCCGCCGTGACTTCCTCCGGCGCCTTCAACGCGAAACGCAACCCCGCGGGAGCCGGCGCAAATAGCCTTTGCCAAAACTCCGGCGTCGGAAATTGATAGAAAGAAAAATCCCCGCAGACAGTGGGGAATGTCTCAGCGTATTCCGCCAGGCACTCCGCCTCAAACCGCTTCTGCGAGAACCTTCCGCGCGTCAGGTACCGCTCGCGAGAATAAATCTGATCCAGCCAGCCCGCATATTTCCAGGAGCTAGTCCCGATCCAGATATTTTCCGCCGCCAGTGCGCGTAGCCGCCCCGCCAACCCGCTGCGATCGAACGCCGGAGGGTGGTCGAAGAGCGGAAGCGTCACCAAGCGTGGGCGGAGCGATTGTAGTAAGGGTCCGCGCCAGCCTCAATCGCGCCCCCTTCCAGCACGCGGATCAGCACCGGAGCAGTGCCATTCGCATAACGCGACATCATGCTGACCTTGTGCCCGCGCGCCGCCAGATCCGCCGCGACGCTTGCCGGGATGCGGTCGTCAAGCTGCAAATCCCCGCGATTCCACGCGTGATTATCGAAGCTCGAAACCAAATGCCGCGTCCCAAAGCGCGGCGCCTCAATCGAATTCTCCGCGTTCATGCGGAAGAGGATCGAATTGAACAACACCTGCAGCAGCCCCTGCTCCTGCGTATCGCCGCCCGGCGTCGACAACACCGCTACCGGCTTGCCGTCCGCGGAAGTCACCAGCGTAGGGCTCAACGTAACGCGCGGCCGCTTGCCCGGAGCCAGTTCATTCGGATGCCCCGGAATCAGCACGAAACTCTGCGCGCGCTCACTCAACGGAATCCCCGTGTCCCCCGCGATCACGCTCGGCAGCCAAGCCCCCGAGGGCGTCGCCGAAAACATCATGCCGTCTTTATCGATCGCGTCCACGCAAGTCGTATCGTGCGCCATCAGCACCGGGTCGAGCGGAATATGCGCCACCGCTTCTTCCGAAGGATGGTGTCCCGGTTTCCCATGAATCTCGCCCGGCAAAAACTCTTGCGAAGCCTTGTCGGTGATCAGCTTGCGCCGCTGCGCCGCGTACTCTTTCGACAGCAGCACGTCCGCCGGAATATGGTTGAATTTCGGATCGCCGTAGTAAGTGTCGCGATCCGCATAAGCCAGCTTCAACGCCTCCGCCACGCGATGAATATAGGCCGCGGAATTGTAAGATGGCTGGTCTTCAAAGCCTTCTAGGATATTCAAAGCCTCCAGCATGGACGGCCCCTGGCTCCAGAAACCCGTCTTGTAAACCTTGTATCCCTTGAAAGTCGTCGAAGTCGGCTCTTCCACCTGCAGTTTGAACGCCGCCATGTCCTCATAGCGCAGCAGCCCGCCGTTAGCCTTGCTGAATGCGTCAATCTTTTTCGCAATCTCGCCGCGATAAAAATAATCGCGTACTTTGTCGATAGCCGCCTCGCGCGAAGCGCCCCCCGCCAGCGCCTTTTTCTCCGCATCCGCCATCCCGCGCAGCGTGCGCCCTAAATCCGGCTGCCGGAAAATTTCACCCGTGCGTAGCGGACGCCCATTGGGAAGGAAATGCGCCTTCGAAGTCGGCCATTGGTTGAAGAACGGCTGGCTGTAAGCCATCGAATTCGACCGCATGTCATCCAGCGCAAACCCGTCGGTCAAATCGATCGCCGGCGCAATCACATCTTCAAAACTCATCGTCCCGAACTCGCGCAACGCCAGCAGCGCCGCGTCCACCATCCCCGGCACCAGCGCCGGCAACAGTCCCGCTCCGGGGACAATGCCCTTCAACCCGCCCGGATCGCGCTCCGTCACCTCAAAAGGTTGCAGCGGCCGGTTACGAAAAAATTCCGCCGTCGCCATTTTCGGCATCGTGCCCACGCCCGCAATCGCGTGCACCTTCCCGTCCTTCGTGCGAATCAGAATAGGAGCCTCGCCGCCGAATCCGTAATGCGAAAGCTCGCTCACCGAGCCCGCGAACATAGTGGCGACGCCCACATCCACCGCGTTGCCGCCCTTGTAGTACGTGCGCATCCCGGCTTCAGTCGCCCACTCGCTGCCTGCCGCCACCGCGCCATGCACGCCGCGCACCGGTTGCCGCAAAGGCCGTTCGGGCTCACGTCTGGTCTGCGCCACGCTCCAGGCCGCCAGCGCGAAAACCATCCACACTCTGCTTCGCTTCATGAGTACCTCTGGTTAGGTCAAGCTGGCTTCATTATACTCAGCACCGCCCGTATAATGGTCTAACAGTGGATCAGAATCCGCAGGAACAATTAGCCGCGCACGCCCCGCATACCCGCGAGCAGGAACCTATGCTGTTCTGCCCCGTGTGCAGCCGCCGCCTAGCCGAGCGCAAATGTAAACTCTACTGCGAACAATGCGGCTATTACATGTCCTGCGCCGACTATATTGAAAAACAAATGAGCGAATTAGCAGATCTGTTAGAAAGATTCCGCCGCGGAGCCGAACTGGTAGCCGTGGCCACCACCGGCGCCGCCGGCCCAGTACTCGACTTCCAGCCCGCCCCCGGCAAGTGGGGCGTGCGCACCATCGTCTGTCACCTGGCCGATACCGAAACCGTGCTGGCAATGCGCCTGCGCCAAGTCATCGCCGAAGATCATCCGCAGATGCCCGCCATGAATCAGGATGCCTGGGCCGAGCGTCTCGATTACAGCAAACGTAAACTCTCGCCCGCGCTCGAATCCTTCCGCCGCACCCGCGCCGAAAACTTCGAGTTATTAAAGGATCTCCCGGAGTCCACCTTCGCCCGCACCGGCCAGCACAGCGAACGCGGCACCGTGTCGCTCCTCGATTTACTCCGCATCTACGCCGAGCACGCCGAAAAACACGTCCAGCAAATCCACTCCGCGCGCGCCGCCTACAAAGAATTCAAAGCTTCCACAGTCTGAAATCGGGGACAGTAACCCGCACTAAATACCCGGGGCTCCCAGGTCTCTGGAGGGTTGCTGTCCCCGATTTCCCCCCTAGTCCTTGTGCCAAAAAATGTCCTCTTCCAGCCTTTCCGAAAATTTCGGATCGTCGGGAACATCAGCGCCAAGCGCTTTGAGTGCTTTCAATACCTTGTCAGCCTGACGCGGCGTGATGCCTGGTAGGACTCTCTGCGTCTTACCTCCTGCGATGAAGCGAAGACCGTAGATCGCGGACCCCTTTGCTGTGGCGACCGCTTGATATCTGATCTTCGCGACGTCTGCCAGACGCTGACCGACTGATCCAAGCTTGGTCAGCCATTCCCGAACTACTGTCCCCGATACCCGCTAAGGTTTCCGCGCAATCCCGATAATCGAAGTCGGCCGCCACGGCAGCAGCCCATCGATCCGCCTCCACAACCAAACAAACCGGTCGTAAAGCCGCATCTGATTCCACTCCAGACTCCGCCGCTTCAAAATCCGCCCGCTCACAAACCAAGCCGGCCGCGACACCCGGTTGAAGCGGATAATCTGCTCCACCTCAAACCCTGCCTTCTCCATCTTGCCCTTCAGTTCCGCTTCAGAATACCGCCGAAAATGCCCCAGCGCCTCATCGATGGTCCCGAAAACACTCTGCCCCTCCGGCACCAAAACAATCGCGCGCCCTCCATGATTCAGCGCCGAAAAGATATTAGCGAGTCCAGCGTGATCGTCCTCCACATGCTCCAGCACGTTCAGACAAATCACCGTGTCCATATCCCCTAAAAACGGCTCGAAATCCTCCGCGCTCGTCAGGTCGCAAAAGTGCGACTCCAGATTCAGGCGATGCACGAAACGCGATTGCAGCCGAGCCAAATGCTCCGCACTAATATCGGTAGCCGCATACCGCTTGCGACCGCTCACCAGCGCCCGCGTCAAATTCCCAATGCCCGCGCCGATCTCCAGCACCCGCTCGCGCACATGCGGACGAATCGTATCCGCCATCCAGCGATTAAACCGCGGCGCCGCCGAAAGCGCATGCAGCGTCCGCGCCCCCGGGTCTTTATAAAGATCCCCGGTTAATGAAAAGCGCAGAATCGTAAACAGAATCACCCAGGCATCGCGCGTGCGAATCTTTTTGCCCTCTTCGTAAGTGCGCCCGTGATAACTCACCGGCACTTCGTAAACCCGCGCCCCGCGCCGTCCCAATTTTATGGTGATCTCCGGCTCGAACCCAAAGCCATCCGACCGCAGCGGAGTCTCCGCCAGCACCGCCGTGCGAAACGCCTTGTACGCCGTGCCTATGTCCGTCAGATTTAAATCCGCCACCAGGTTGCACAACTCCGTCACGAAGCGGTTCGCCAGCGAGTGCCAGTAATACATCACGCGCCGCTCCGCCACAATCATGAATCGCGAACCATACACCGCATCGGCATCGCCGTCAAACAAAGGTTTCAACAGATGTTCGTATTCGCGCGGATCGTATTCCAGATCCGCGTCTTGAATTAAGCAGAATTCGCCGCGCGCCTCCGCTACCGCCGTTCGAATCGCCGCGCCCTTGCCGCGGTTGTGTCCGTGACGCAGCAGCCTCACCACACCGGGATTGCGCTGCGCAAATTCTTCCACGATGCGGTCCGACCCATCGCTTGACCCATCGTCCACCACAATGACCTCGCGCTCCACTCCCTCCGGCAGCGGAGCCGCCAGTATCCGGCTCAAAATAGGCGCAATATATTCTTCTTCGTTGAAGAGGGGAACCAGAATGGAGATGAGAGAGGCTGGCACGCGCGGAATAGTATCCGTTAGTATAACGAAAGGAGCAGAACAGCGGAGGAAATTGCGTTGCCCAAAAATGAAGATGGGGAATTCGAATTGATCCTGGGGAACCGCCAGCTATTAAGTGTGTTTTTTATTGTCGTGATTCTGCTCGGCGTCTTTTTCACGATGGGCTACATTGTGGGACGCAATTCAGGAACGCTCACCGCCGAGGTCCCCGCCACTCCCGCTCCAGACGGCAAGCCACAAGCGGTGGAACCCCCCGCAAAAATCGTCGAACCAGCGCCCGCCCCGCCCGCGCCCACCGAAACCGCTCCCCAGCAACCCGCGAAAGATCCAGAACCCGAGCCTGCGCCAGCCCCCACGAAACCCGCGAGGGTCAAAGCAGAACCAGTCCGTGGCGCAAGCCATCCCGCCGCCGGACAAACCTACCTGCAACTCGCCGCCACCAGCAAGCACGAAGCCGACATCATGGTGGACGTGCTCCGTAAGAAAAGTTTCAAAGCCATGGCCGCGGAGATCGACGAAAAGCCCGGCACTTACCGAGTGTTGGTAGGGCCCATCACCGAAACCACCGCCAACAAAGTGCGCGCCGACTTGCAAGGCAGCGGCTTCCCCGGCAACGCCGCCATTCGCCGGACGTTTTAGTGAACCTCGGCCTGTCGCTAGCGTCCGCGCTCCTACTCATACTCCTCTTCCCGGGCTTCAACCTGACATGGCTAGCGCCGCTCGCGCTAACGCCCATCCTCATCGCCTGCGCCCGCGAGCGCTCCTGGAAACACCGCTGGTTTTATGGGTGGGCGGCCGGCCTGGTGTTCTGGTGCGGCGTCTGCCCCTGGATCGAATTCGTCATGGAAGCGCACGGCGGCATGGGTCGCGCCGGCGGCTGGGGAACCTTCCTTTTATTCGGCCTCTACAAAGGCCTGCACATGGCCGTCTTCGCCACGCTAGCCGGATTTCTGATGCCGCGCTGGTATGCGATCCCCGCTGTCGCCGCCCTGTGGACCGGCATCGAGCGCACCCACGGCTTCTTCGGTTTCGCCTGGCTCGACTTAGGCAACGCCGGAATCGACATGCCGCTGCCCATGCGCCTGGCTCCCATCACCGGCGTCTACGGCTTGTCTTTCGTATTCGCCATGCTAGCCTGCGCAGTCGCGTTAATCTTCGTGCGCCGTCCCCGCCGCGAATTTCTCTGGCTAGCAGCGCTCCTGGTGTTGCTCCTACTCCCCCGCGCCCCGCGCCCCGCAACACCTTCCCGACGAGCCCTGCTGGTCCAACCCAATATCGACACCGAAATGCAGTGGACCGAAGACAACTTGCGCGACCTCGAGCAGCGCATGGCTCTGCTCTCCCGCACCAGCAGCGCCGACCTCATCCTGTGGCCCGAAGTCCCCGCGCCCTTCTACCTGAACGAAGCTCCCCTTCGCGTGGACACAGCGCGCGTCGCCCAGTCCGCGCAAACACCTCTGCTCTTCGGCGCCGTAGGCGTCACCCCGCAAAAAGAACCCTTAAACTCAGCGGAAATGCTCGACTCTTCCGGTAAAGTCATCGACCGCTACGACAAAATCAACCTGGTCCCCTTCGGCGAATTCATCCCGCCGCTTTTCGGCTGGGTAAATAAGATCACCAAAGAAATCGGCGACTTCGTCCCCGGCGACCGCGTCGTGATTTTCCCCGTCGGCGACCACAAACTCGGAGCCTTCATCTGCTACGAGTCCGCATTCCCAGACCTGGTCCGCCAATTCACGCATTCCGGCGCCGAAGTGCTGGTGAATCTCTCGAACGATGGCTACTTCGGCAACAGCGCCGCCCACGCCCAGCATTTAGAAATCGCTCGCATGCGCGCCGCCGAAAACCGCCGCTGGATCCTGCGCGCCACCAACGACGGCATCAGCGCCTCCATCGACCCCCGCGGCCGCGTCCGCCAGCGTATGGCCCCATTCACGCAATCCGCCGCCATGATGTCCTTCGACTACGAAACCGCGCAAACCCCCTACACCCGTTACGGCGACTGGTTCGGCTGGGCTTGCTTCGCGTCGGGATTCCTTATGAGTGCCGTATCACAAGCACATCGCCGTCCTTAACGATGTACTCTTTGCCTTCGAGGCGCAGCAGTCCCTTTTCCTTAACCCCCGGATAGCCGTCGTGATCGAGCAGCACCTGCCAGTTGATCACCTCGGCGCGAATGAACTTTTTCTCGAAGTCGCTATGAATCGCCCCCGCCGCATTCACCGCACGGCTGTGAATCGGAATCGTCCAAGCCCGCACCTCCGTCTCACCCGCCGTTAAAAACGACATCAGCCCCAACAGCGAATAAGTAGCCGTGATGAGTCGCTCCATCCCCGATTCCTGCAAGCCGTAACTTGAAAGCAGTTCCTTAGCCTCTTCCTGCTTCAACTCCGCCAGTTCCGCCTCGATCTGCCCGCAGATCGCCGTCACCGCCGTATTCGCGCGCCCCGCAAACGGACCCTTACGATACTCTTCCTCCACCTCATGCAGCCGCCCCGCGTCTTTTTCCCCCAGATTCAGCACGCACAACATGGGCTTCTGCGACAAAAATTGAAACCCGCGAATCCGCTTCTCTTCCTCCGCGTTGTACTCCAACCCGCGCAGCGGACGATTCGCCTCCAACTCCGCCTTCAGCCGCTCCAGCAAAGCGAATTCCTGATCCAGCTCCGGACTCCGAATCTTCTTGCGGTCCTTATCCACCCGCTCCATGCGCTTTTCCACCACCACCAGGTCGCTGAGCATCAACTCGACTTCCACATCCTCAAAATCCCGCAGCGGATCGACCGACCCCTTCTCGTGCGGGACGGTATCGCTCTCAAACACCCGCAGCACATGCGCCAACGCATCCGCCACCCGCAGACTCGCCAGATAACTCGGGTCCCGCAGCGCCTCTTTCGAAATGGACGGGAAATCGAAATACTCCACCGTCGCATAAGTGATCTTCGGCGGCTGATACAACTTCGCCAGCGCATCCACCCGCGCGTCGGGGACTTTCGTGATCCCCACCCGCGCCTCCAGCGACCCCACCCGCGTCGCGTTCTCATGCACGCCGGTCAGGATCGTGAACAAACTAGTCTTGCCTACCATCGGCAGGCCAATAATGGCTGTCTTCATTTTTTGTCGTATTTAAATGCGGTCTTCGCTACAGTGGAACGTCCACCAGCGTAAGAATCTCTTCCAGAATTTTTTCTGCGGCCCCCGCCCAGCGCTGCCCCGCCGCCGCGCGCGTGCTCAACAGAACGCGGTGCGCAAACACCGGAACCACCATGCGCTTCACGTCGTCCGGCGTAACGTAATCGCGGCCTTCCACCGCCGCCAGCGCCTGCGATGCCCGGAACAATGCCTGCGCCCCCCGCGGGCTCACGCCCATCGCCAGCGCCTCATGCTCGCGCGTATGCTTCACGATCGCCAGCATGTAATCCACCAGCGCCTCATCGACGGCCACATGCCCCACCGTCTCCTGCAAATGCAGCAGATCTTCGCTCGAAATCACCGGCCGGACCTTGTCCAGCGACGGCTCCGCGCTATGCCGCAAAATCTGCCGCTCGGCAGCCTGATCCGGATACCCGATCCGAATCCGCATCAAGAACCGGTCGAGCTGCGATTCCGGCAAAGGATAAGTGCCATGATGCTCCACCGGATTCTGCGTGGCGATCACCATGAACGGCTGCGCCAGCGGCCACGACCGCCCGTCAATCGTCACCTGCCCCTCGTTCATCGCCTCCAGCAGCGCCGATTGCGTCTTCGGAGTAGCCCGGTTAATCTCATCCGCCAGCAGAAAATGCGTGAACACCGGCCCCGGCTTAAACTCAAACCCCTCGCTATGCGCGTTGTAAATAGTGACGCCCAGCACATCGCTCGGCAGCATATCGGAGGTGAACTGCAGCCGATGGAAATCAGAATCCACGCTGCGCGCCAACGCCTGCGCCAGCGTAGTCTTCCCCACCCCCGGCACGTCCTCGATCAGCAAATGCCCCCGCGCCAGCAAACACGCTAGCGACAGCCTGAG
>JALYIB010000442.1 GCA_030775965.1 Acidobacteriota bacterium
CTTGAAGATATGCGGACGACTTTCAAGTTGAAGGTCTTCGACTATCTGGCGAAGCCCTTCTCTCTGACGCAGCTCCGGCAGGTGTTAAAGAACGCCGTCGAGGCTTTCGGGCTGGGCAAATCCCCGCAGGACCGCTTGCGCGAGCGGCTGGGGCATTCGATCAAGATGCTGCGCGTGGAGCGGGACTGGTCACTCAAGGACCTGGCCACGCAGACCAAGCTGAGTGTTTCGCAGATCAGCGCCATCGAGCGCGGGACGAATCTGCCGAGCATCGAAAGTTTGCTCGCGATCTCAAAGGCGTTTGACAAGAAGCCGAGTGAGATTCTGATGGGGATTGATTTTTGAGTGATCCACTAAATGGCGACTCCGCTTCCGTAACTATGGGTCCGGGCCTAAGGGAGGTCCGGCAGAAAATCTAACGGTGCAGAGGCTAGCGGAGGCGATTGCTGATCCTACTCTTAAAGCGGCGGTGGCAAGCGCTGCAGACCAAGCTCGCGAGAAGTGCGAGTTCGCGCGGCAGTGGCGAGACAAGTGGCTGGCTCATACTGACCTAGTAATAAATCAACGCGGGTGGGCTTCGGCGCTCCCGTCTGTTACTGCCAAGCATATCGAAGATGCTATAGATTCTCTTTCTACGACACTCAATTTGATTGACGGGTGCTCTCGCCGTCCGCCAGTCGCACGAATGAAAGATCCATTTGGAGCGAAGTCCCTCATGCACTATTTGGAAAAAGGACTGCGCGCCTCTGACGAAGAGAATAGGTCGTAATCCTGGGGCTTGTCCTGCTGCGATACGTAATCCCAACGCTTACACAGTTAGGATTCGATCCGGATGCCCATGGAATTGCGCTCAGGTTAGACTGGAGTTAGTAATATGGTTTCGATTGAGCCGCTCCGTATCGAGATCGATCGTGAAGACGATGGCCGTTTCCTGGCGTCAGTCCCCGATCTTCCCGGCGTCATGGCTTATGGCGACACCCAAGATGCCGCAGTGCGCAAAGCTAAGTCGATAGCCCTCCAGGTATTGGCTGATATGGTCGAAAGTGGCGACGAGGTTCCGGAGCCACTGAAGGCCTTGTTCGCAGCTTGAGCATTTGGCGCGCTACCAAAGCAAGGCGGGTTTTCGCCGCTCTTCTGCGTCTGGGTTGGACTCTTAAAAAGCAAGTTGGCTCTCATCGAAAGCTTCAAAAGGCAGGCTCCCGCAACTTTACGTTCTGTTTTCACGATGGCGAGGAGATCGGCCCAGCGGCTCTCGCGAAGATCGCGAAAGATACTGGACTGCGACCCGAAGATCTTTGAGTCTATTCCTCGCGCAGCACTTCGAGGGGTTTCTGGCGCAGGATGCGGAAGCTGGCGAGCCAGCCGGAGGCTTGCGCCAGTAAAGCGGTGAGCACCACGGCGACTGCGGTTGCCGTCCAGTCGAATGAAAACTTGGCGTCCAGCAAGCGATTGAGGAGCAACCTCGAAAATGCGCTGGCTAGAAGCGCGCCCATGAGTCCCGCGACTAGGCCGAGAGTCAAGAATTCCACGGAGAAAATTCGCCCGGCTCTGCGGCGGGTGGCGCCTAGAGTTTTGAGGATCACGACTTCACGGACCCGGCGGAAGCGCGTGCCGGCTACGCTGGCGGCCAGAATGATTGCTCCGGCGAGAATCGCGAACGCGGAGAGAAAGCGAATCACCAGCGCTACTTGATCCACCACTTGCTGGACGATGGCCAACGCTTCGGCGACGTTGATCACCGTCACCGTGGGGAACGCTTGATAAGCGGCCCGTTCGAGCGCGCCTACGTCCGCCGGCTTCATGCGGACGCCACCATAGAAGGTCGCGGGCAATCCGGTGAGAGCCTGGGGATTGAAAACGAACTCGTTGGCCGCGCCTACCCGCATTTGCTCGACGCGATGCAGCGCCGCGATGCGCGCGGTGAAGGTTCGACCAGCTCCGGAAAGCGCAAGGGTGTCGCCCAGTTTGGCGCCCAGCGTCCGCGCCGCTTCTTGATCGACAGAGACCACCGGCTGCGTTTCGCCAGGCGACCACCACTTGCCTTGCACTACCGTCAATGAACTCGGTTTCTCGTCAGCCCACATCACGGAGCGGCTGCCGCGGAAGCGGCGGGACATGCCGGTGAGTTTCAGATCGTCGAGCGCCACGCCATTCAAGCTTTCGATTCGCACCGCCACGCTGGGGGCGAACTCCGGCTGCGCTACTACGCCTTTTTGTTTCGCGATCAGGGTTTTTAGCGGGCTTACCTGCTCCGGCGTGATGCCGATCAGAAATACGTTGGGCGCGTCGGGCGGCGCGCTCCGCACGATCTCGCCAACCAGCGAATGCTGGACGAGGTACACCGTCAACGTAAACATGACACCCAAACCCAGGGCCACGAGAATCGCTTGCGCCTGATTGCCCTGCCGGTAGAGATTCGCGAATCCTTGGCGAGCCAGCGCCGGGATGCGCCAGGGCGAGCGCCGCAGCACGGTTTGAATGATGCGCAGGAATCCGGCGGCGACCAGCGCGAGCAAAATCAGCGCCACCGTCAGGCCGCCCGCGAAGTATTCGCCCACGCGCGGCGATTCCGCCAGCCACGCCGCGATCCCGCCGATGCCAAGCAAAATCACGATTCCCGCCGCTAGACTCAACCATGCGCCGGCGAGCCGCTGCGACCAGGTCTTTTTCGCTTCCGGCATATCGCGCCGCAGAATCATCGCGGGCCGCACCTTGCGAATGGCCAGCAGCGGGGGCAGCGTGAACAGGAGCGTGGTCAGGATGCCCACGGCGATTCCCTGCGCCGAGGCCGCCAGATTCCAGCCCAGCTTTATATCCATGCTGAAGAAGCGCGCAATGAGCAGGGGAAGCGTACGTTCCACCACCCGGCCCACCACCACTCCGGCCAGCCCACCTACCAGCCCGAGCAGCAGAGTTTGCAAAGTATAAATGCCGATGATGTCGCGTGAGGCCGCGCCTAACGATTTCATCACCGCGATGTTATCCATCTTCTGTTGCAAATGCGCGTGCATGGCCATCGCCACGCCCAGCGCGCCGACGATCATGGCGATCAGGCTCACCAGACTCAGGAACGTCGTGGAGCGGTCAAGGCCGCGCATGATGATGGGATTCGATTCACGGAAGTCAGCGATCAGCGCTTCCGGCAACGCTTCTCTTAACGCCCCGCGTAGTTCCGTTACCGGAGGCGATGCGGGAGTCATCTTGAACAAATAACGGTACGCTCCGCGGCTGCCGAATCCCATCAAGCCGCTGCGCTCGAACGCGGCGCGGGACATCATCATGCGCAGGCCCACGTTCATGCTGCCCGACATGCGGTCCGGTTCACTGTTCACGATGGCCGAAATGCGAAAGGTCTCTGTGCCCACGCGCAACGGATCGCCCACCTTCGCGTTCAACCGCAACAACACGTCTTGCGCCACGGCGACGGTATCGGGCCGTAGCGCCTCGGCAAGCGCCAACGGCGGGTTCAACTTTACTTCGCCGTAATAGGGATACCTGGTGGGATCGACAGCTTTGATAGACACCAAAACGGGCGTAGCGGCGTCGCTATTGGGCGCGGCCTTGGCCGACGACGCCATCGAAATCGTTTCCGTGATGAGGGTGTGTTCGACGCCGCGCTTGGCCAGCGCGTCGAGCACCGCTACTTCCCGGTCGCTGGCCGCCGTGAACTGGCGCGCGGTGAGATCGGCCGCCATCACGGTGCGAGATTCATCGAGCAGCGTGCCGCGGAAACTGGCGCTAAATCCTTGCACGCCGGCGAGCGCACCCACGCCGGCGGCCACCGCGAGCACTACGAATAGAAACTTGGTCATTGACGAGCGCGTTTCGCGCCAGGCGATTCTGCCAGCGGTGCGATAGGACAAACTCATGAGCGTGCCATCGCCGAAGGCTGCATTTCATCGGCCACGACCTTACCGTCGCTCAAGGTCACGATGCGGTCCGCCCGCGCGGCCAGCGTACGATCGTGGGTGACTAATACCAGCGTGGCGCCCTCGCGTTGATTGAGCGAAATCAAGAGGTTTAACACCAGCGTTCCGTTCACGCTATCCAGGTTTCCAGTGGGTTCATCGGCCATCAGGATGGGAGGCTGGCACATGAACGCACGCGCCAGCGCCACGCGCTGCTGCTCGCCTCCGGAAAGCTGGACCGGGTAATGATCCACGCGGTCTTCGAGACCGACGCTCTTGAGGAGATCGCGGGCACGGCGGAGTCCGCCCGCGACGTCGCCGCCGGCGAGTTCGTAGGGCAGGAGCACATTTTCTTCCGCACTGAGCGTAGGGATCAATTGATAGGACTGAAATACGAAGCCGATCTTCTTGCCGCGCACGACTGCCAGCTGGTCTTCCTTCAAGCCGGTGATGTCGACGCCGTCAATGATCACCTTGCCGGAGGTGGCTGTGTCCAGTCCGGCGAGTAATCCGAGCAACGTGCTTTTGCCGCTGCCGGATGCTCCCATGATGGCGACGAACTGTCCGGCGGGCATCTCCAGATCCACCCCGCGCAGGATCTCGACGCGGTGCGTGCCGGTGTCGATGGTTTTAGTAAGCGCAATGGCTTCGAGGATCGGCATGCTCTTCTCTTCTATTATCATGGCAGCAGATGCTGTATTCCGTGTTTTTCGCCATGCTCCTGGCGCTGGGCAACGCCTGGGCCGCCCCGTCTTCTACAACAGATACGAGAAAGACGCTGGTGGTGTTCGGCGATAGTTTAAGCGCGGGCTACGGAGTGGCGCCGGGCCAAAGCTATCCCGACGATTTGCAGCGCAAACTCGACGCTCTCGGCTACCGGTGGCGCGTGGTGAATCTGGGAATTAGCGGCGACACGACGGCGGGCGGCGTGGCGCGCGTCAACACCGCAGTGGCGCTGAAGCCCGCCATGGTGCTGCTGGAACTGGGCGGCAACGATGGCCTGCGGGGCCTGCCTCTCGCGATGACGCGCAAAAATATGGAGCAGATGATCGTGGCGTTCGAGCACGCGGGCGCGCGGGTGGTGGTGGCGGGAATGACGCTGCCCCCCAACTACGGTCCGGATTACGTCCGCGACTTCCAGACCATCTACAGCAGTCTGGCCGTCAAATATAAGCTGCCGTTGATTCCTTTTCTGCTGCAGGATATCATCACGCGCGACTTACGCTACTTCCAGCGCGACGGTGTTCATCCTACTGCCCAAGGG
>JALYIB010000443.1 GCA_030775965.1 Acidobacteriota bacterium
CCGTAGCGGGCGAAGCGGGAGGCGTCGCGGACCAGGTGGCCTACTACGGCGTGGTCGGGGTGCTGGTTTTCGGCGGTGTGGGGGGCTAGGACGATCGACGGCTGGAATTTGCGGATTTCGCAGGCTAGTTTGAAGGCGTTTTCGGGGGCGCGGAGGATGTGGCAGTCGCCTCCGAAGTCCAGGAAATCGATTTCGGCTCCGATTAATTTGGCGGCGGCGCGGGCTTCTGATTCGCGGGCGTCGGGGGTGCCGTTGCTGCCGGCTTCGCCTTTCGACAAGACTAAAAGCTTGACGCGATTTCCCTTGCGGACCTCTTGGATGAGAACGTGGGCGCAGCCGAACTCGATGTCATCGGGGTGGGCGCCTACTGCCAGGATGTTCATGAATTCGACCAACTCGCGGCTAGCTGGGCGAAGGTGCGGACGCAGACTCCGGTGGGGCCTTTGGCTAAGTTTGGCGCGGGCTCATCTAACCAACCGGTGCCGGCGATGTCGAGGTGGACCCACGGCGTGTCTTCGGCGAATTCGCGGAGGAACCAGGCGGCGGTGATGGCTCCCCCCCAGCGCGGGCCGATGTTGGCTAAGTCGGCGAAGGCGCTTTTCAAGAGCTCGCGGTAATCGTCGTCGAGGGGCATGGGCCACATGTTTTCGCCTTCTTCTTTGGCGGCGGACAGGACGCGGGCCAGCATGGCGTCGTTGTTGGTGAAGGCGCCGGTGTGAACATGGCCAAGGGCTACTACGATGGCTCCGGTTAATGTGGCGGCGTCGACTAGATGAGTGCAGCCGAGTTGCTTGGCGTAGGTAATGGCGTCGTTGAGGATCAGGCGGCCTTCGGCGTCGGTGTTGAGGACTTCGATGGTTTTGCCGGAGAGGGATTTGACGATGTCGCCGGGGCGTTGCGCGCGGCCGCTGACCATGTTCTCAACAGAGGGCACGATGCCGGTTACGGGGACGTTGGGTTTCAGTTGGGCGATGGCGCGCATGGCTCCCAGGACGGCGGCGGCTCCGCACATGTCGTACTTCATTTTCTCCATGTCCTGGGCGGGCTTGATGGAGATGCCTCCGCTGTCGAAGGTTACGCCTTTGCCGATTAGGGCAAGATGATCGCCGCCGGACTTCGCGTTGGCGGGGACGTATTTTAGGACGATTAATACGGGGGGTTCGTCGCTACCTTGCGCTACGCCGAGGAGCGAGCCCATGCCTAACTGCTTCATGCGGTCGCGGTCGAGAACTTCGATGTCGAGGCGGAAGTCGCGGGCGATTTGTTCGGCTTGCTTGGCGATGACGGTGGGCGTCATTAAGTTCGCGGGTTGGTTACCGAGGTCGCGCGCGAAGTTTTGAGATTCGGCAAGGATCACGCCGCGTTGGAGGGCGGCTTCTAAATCGGCGGATTTCGCGGAGGCTACGAGGAAGAAGGACTCGAGGGGCTTCGCGTCGCTCGAAGGCTTGTTCATGTTGGGTTCGTAATTGCCCAGGATGGCGCCTTCGACGGCGGCGGCGGCATCCCCGCCGTCTAAGATCCAGGCCAATTTCTTTACGCCTTTTTGTTTGGCGGCGCGGACAACGGAGCCTACGGCCTTGCGGAGCGAAGCTGCGGTGAACTTTTCTTTTTTGCCTCCGCCTACTGCGATGAGGCGTTTGGCTTTCAGGCCTTGGGGGTGGTGGAGGGTGGCCGTCTCGCCGGACTTCGCGACGAATTCGCCGGAGGTGCGCATTTCGTCGAGCCAAGTCTTGACGGCGGGGATGCCTTCGCCGTCTTCGAACAGGACGACCGCAACGGCGTCGGCTTCGACTTCATTTAAGGGTTGGTATATGAGCTTGGTTTCCATGGGTCGGTTATTGTTTTTGCTTTCCTAGCTGTTCTTCAAATATAGCTTGTGCGGATGCGACCCTAGTTTGCGGTAACGGGCTACACGTGGATGCTGCGATTTCTGATTACTTCGACTGCCTCACTTCACGTATTCGAACGGCAACCATCCCGCCGCGTCCTTGTACTTCCCATCTAGGATACGAACGCGTCGCATAGCAAACGACGTGTCGATGACCCTGGCTTGTGTGCCGACAGGAACCACGAATGCTCTGCCTGTGAGTACCATCTGACGTAGTCCTACGGTATCGTGCGCTCGCCCCGCTTTGGCCGTTTCGTCGTAGCCATCCTTTGTTGAGGATAACGGTACGGGGCTACTCGATCCATCGTCAATTGTTCCGATGTCGCCTATTCCACGGCGTGGAAGCGTTTGTGGGATTTGTTGTGCCTGAGGCGGTGCGGTCAGTTGAGACGAGGGAAATCCGCTAGACCCGCTGGTTGGACTGCCGGATTGTCTCGAATAAGAAATGGCCATTGCCGCCGCCACCACTAGAATCGCGGCTGCCAGTTTGATTCGCTGTTGGATGTGGTTCTTCATCCCCTCGTCGTGCTCGTCGGAAAACCTACTCTTTCCGCTTTCTTGCCAGGCCAGCGCGGGCTTCGTCTTTCATTTCGCGTTCGCGTTCGCTTTCGCGTTTGTCGTGGAGCTTTTTGCCGCGGCCTACGGCTAACTCTACCTTAATCAGACCGTGTTTCAAATATAGCTTGGTGGGGACCAGGGTGAGTCCTTTTTCGCGGATAGTCTTCTGCATTTTTACGATCTCTTGCCGATGTAATAACAGCTTCCTGCGGCGGACCGGCTCGTGGTTCATGATGTTGCCGTGGGAATATTGTCCGATGTGCGCGTTGCACAGCCACGCTTCGTTGTCGCTGACTTCGCCGTAGGCGTCTTTAAGCTGGATTTTGCCGTCCTTGGCGGATTTGACTTCGGTGCCGCTCAAGACCAGGCCGGCTTCGATGCGGTCCGAGAGCGAGTAGTTGTGGCCGGCGGAGCGGTTGTCGCTAAGGATTTTGATTTTTTCTTCCACGGATCGACCGGATCGGCGTCATAATTAGTGATGCCGAAGTTTCAGTGTAGCATGGTGACCGCGCTTGCTAGTCGGTAACATAATGAAGCCAAAACACTTATACGTAATTTTACTCGCGATTCTGCTGGTTTCGGGGCTGGACGCCAAGAACCGCAAAGGGGACAAGCTGCTCAAGGACGGGCAGGCAGCGGAAGCTCGCGGGGACTGGGACAAGGCGCTCGACCTGTATGAGAAGGCTGTCGACCTCGATCCCAGCGATATCGCGTACTTGGTCCCGATGCGCAAGGCGCGGTTCGAGGCGGGACAGGCGCATGTGAAGGCCGGCCAAAAATTGCGCATGGAGGGCAAGCTCGAAGAGGCCGTACAGGAGTTTCAGAAGGCGCTGGTGGCGGACCCTTCGTCGGCCATTGCGATGCAAGAGGTGAAGCGCATTCAGACCACGCTGGCGGCCCCCAAGACCGGGGCGCGAGCCGAAGACCGCGGGCTGACTCCCGCGGAGTTGATGCGGCGGCAATCGCAGGACAAGGTGGATTCGATGACGGGGCCTCCGGAGCTGAAGCCGATGACGTCCATCATTCCGGTATTGAAGATGAATAATCAGCCTCCCAAGGTGCTGTATGAGACGGTGGCGAAGCTAGCGGGCGTCAACGTGGTATTCGATTCGCAGTATGCGGCGCCGGCGCGCAATTTTAATGTGGACTTGAGCAACGCCACGGCCGATCAGGCGTTCGATTATCTGGCGACGCTGACCCATACTTTCTGGAAAGCGATCACGCCCAATACGATTTTCGTGGCGGAGGACAACGTCACCAAGAGACGCGACTACGAAGACGATGTCGTGAAGGTGTTCTACGTCACCAATGCTACGTCGGTGCAGGAATTCCAGGAAATCGCCACGGCGATCCGGACGGTGGCGGAGATCCGGCGGGTGTTCACTTACAATGCGCAGCGCGCGATGATTGTGCGCGATACGGTGGATAAAGTCGCGCTGGCGGAAAAGCTGGTGCACGATCTGGATAAGCCCAAATCGGAAGTGGTGGTGGATGTGATGGTGATGCAGGTGAACAGCGAGCGCACCCGGGATCTGGCGGCGACGATCGCTTCGGCGGGGACGGCGGGCTTGAACGTGCCCATCAACTTTGCGCCTCCGGGAACCACGACGACTACCTCAACGGGCTCCACCAGCACGACCACCACGACGGGCAATACCGTCACGCTGGCGCAGATCGCGCACCTTTCCACTTCGGATTTTTCGACTACGCTACCGGGCGGGCTGCTGCAGGCGATGTTGAGCGACAGCCGGACGAAGGTATTGAACAATCCGCAAGTGCGCGCCTCCGATGGGCAGAAAGTGACGCTGAAGATCGGCAGCCGTATTCCGTATGCGACGGGCAGTTTCCAGACCAATACGGCGTCGGCGTTGGTGTCGACGCAATTTAACTACGCCGATGTGGGCGTCAACATCGATATGACGCCCCAGGTGCATTCCACCGATGAAGTCACGCTGCATATCGAAGTGACGGTGTCGAGCGTGCAGCAGTACGTCAATATCGGCGGGATTTCGCAGCCGGTGATTCAGCAAAGCGCCAATGTCGCCGACATTCGCTTGCGCGAGGGCGAGGTGAATATACTGGGCGGGTTGAGCCAGTCGCAAGACACGTCGCTGGTAAACGGGATTCCCGGGTTGGTGAATATTCCGGTGCTGGGGAGTTCGCTGTTCGGCAGCAATCACTCGGACAAGATCAAAGCCGAATTAATGATTGCTCTGGTGCCGCATATCGTGCGCACGCCGGATTATTCAGCGGAAAATTTGCGCGGGATTTACGCCGGGACGGATCAGGTCGTTAAGATCAATTACGCTCCCAAGCCGAGCGACGTGCAGGGCTCGATTTTGCAACCGGGCGGGGCGGCGCCGCCCGTTGTGGCGAGTGTTATGCCGGTTCCTCCTACCGCGGCGGCGGCGGGACCCAGTGGAGCACAACGAGCGGCAATCATGCCGTTTCCGGGTGGGGCTCCGGTGGCTGCGGGTCCGTTTGCGATTGCCCCCGCGGCGCCGGTGGTTGCGGCATTGCCCGTGGGGACTCCGGTGAAGGTGAGCGTGCAGCCTTCCGCCATGCCGGCCAATGGTGGCACGTTGACGGTGAACGTACAAGTGGAGAACGGGGCGAACCTCGGGTCTGTAGCGCCGCTGCGTATTAAATATAATGCGGATCTGCTGCGGCTGGAGGATATTGCTCCCGGAGACATTTTCTCGAAGGGCGGGGGCGGGGCGACTTCGACCAAAGATATCCGCAATGACACGGGTGAGGCTTCGATTACGATTTCGCGGCTGCCGGGGGCTCCCGGCGTTGCGGGGCCGGGAACGCTGGCGGTGCTGACGTTCACGGCGATCGGTTCGGGCGAGGCTCCGATGACGGTGGAAGAAGTGGCCCTGAAGGACGCGCAGGCGCAGGCGATGGGCGTAGTAGCTCCGCCGGCGTTGGGAGTGCGGATTCAATAGATGCGGCGCAAGAATCAGCGCGGGCTAACGCTGGTGGAGTTGATTGTGGCGTTCACCATCATGGCGCTGCTGACCACCATGGCGGTGCCGCTGGCGCGCTACAAAGTGCAGCGCGACAAGGAACGGCAGCTGACGTTTGCGCTGCGCGAGATTCGCAAGGCGATCGACGACTATAAAGACGCGGCGCTGGCGGGGAAGATCGATGTGAAGCTGGGTACGGAAGGGTATCCGGAGACGCTCGACCAACTGGTGGACGGAGTCAAGCTGCTGCAGGACGCCAATGGCAAGAAGATCAGGTTTCTGCGGCGCGTGCCGGTCGATCCGATGACCAATTCGCGCGATTGGGGATTCCGCAGCATGCAGGACGATCCTAAGTCTCAGAGCTGGGGGCGGCAGAATATTTTCGATATTTATAGCAAGAGCTTGGATCGGGCCAAGGATGGGACTCCGTATGCGGAGTGGTAGTTTGATCGTCGTGCAGCGGCGTGCGGTTTTCGAAGAGCATTGCTTCGCTCGCGGGATGAATTCTGCGGCGTGCCATGGAAAGCCCTATGCGGAGTTTTGACGTGGGCGAAAAATTTGACGTGGATGAAAAAAAGCGGCCGAGCCTGATTGGTTGGCGGGCGCGGGCGCAAGCGGGCTCCGTCCCTCTTTCCCCTCTTTCCCATCTTTCCGGTGGATATACGCTGATCGAGTTGATCATTGTTATGGCGATCATTTCGATTTTGCTGGCTACGGCAGTGCCGATGTATCA
Source organism: Acidobacteriota bacterium (assembly GCA_030775965.1). Classification (GTDB taxonomy): domain Bacteria; phylum Acidobacteriota; class Terriglobia; order Bryobacterales; family Bryobacteraceae; genus Palsa-187. Next base: position 6,149 of record JALYIB010000443.1, read on the forward strand.
GAAGTCTTTGACGCGGACGAAAGAGAGTCTGCTCAAGAACAATTTGTTCACGCTGCGGACGGTAATCGACGAATACACTTTCGACAAGCAGAAGGCTCCGCAGACGCTGCAGGATCTAGTGGATCAGGGATACCTGCGCGGGGTTCCGATCGACCCCATTACGGGCAACAATCAGAGCTGGCGGGTGATCATGGAAGACGCGATTTCGAGCGTCGATCAGACGCAGCCGGGAATTTACGACGTACGCAGCGGTTCGGATTTGAAGAGCCTCGAAGGCAACGCTTACTCGGAGTGGTGACGCGTTTCGGGATGTGCGGCGCGGGTGCGCGAAAGACGGAGCGCCCGCGGCGGATCCAACAATTCATGCGGCGCTAGGATTTTTTCTTGCTCAGCTTACGCTTGATGTCCGGCCAGAATTCCTTGAGCACTTGCGAAAGGGCATCCGTACCCACCGCGACGCCCAATTTCTGCGCATTGTCCGTGACGTTGCGCGTGTCGCCCGGATAATACAAATTCGACAAGGCCACGGCAGTTCCGTTGCCCAGCCATTCTGAGAAATTGAAGGTCGATCCGCCTTTATCGGTGCGAACTACGAACACGCGCGTAATCGCATACCCGGTCCGGTGCCACTTGCTCCCGCCGCTCGATCCAATCCGGAAATAGCGCGGGTCTTCGTGCAGTAAGCTGGGAAAGATCGCCTCCGTCATCAAGTTGCCAACAGCTTGATCGCCGTAGGAAGTCGCTAGCCGCTTGGCATAGCCCTTTAGCCCTTGTCCGAAAGAAGGGTTCTCATTGTCCAACTGGTAATAGCCCGCGAACGCAGCCGCCGTCAGGTACACCGGATAGTCGAAGGAATCTTTGGCGGCAATATAAAACTTGCGGCGCGTCGTAATCGGCGCGAAGGGAGCGGTGCCGTCCGCCGTCCTGTAGTTGGGCAGCACTCCAAAGATACGCTTGTCGATGGCCTCGCTGGCCGGCTGTGCCGAGACCGGCTGCGGCACAACACTCTCAGCGTTATCAGCACCTTGGGCGCCCAATACGGCGGGCAAAATCATCCATGAGGCGCTGCACAAAAGGGCGCTGCGAAAAAGGCGGAAGCAAGACACTACTCCTATTTAAACGCATCCGCGCCCGTTACGGTTACCGCGGCGCTCACTTTCATCAAGCTGGATAACTCCCGGCAATATAATGATGCAAGTGATGAATTTCTTCTTCCTGCCGCCGGATAACCCAGTTCACTAGATCCCCAATCGACAGCACTCCAATCACCGCCTGCTGGCTCACCACGGGCAGATGACGCACGCGCCGGTCCGTCATCACGCGCAGGCAATCGTCGACGCTCTGCTCCAGATTCGCCACGATCGCAGGACTCGTCATGATCTCACCAACCGTAGTCTCGCGCGAAGCCTTGCCTTGCAGAATCACCTTGCGCGCATAATCGCGCTCCGAAAAAATTCCGCACAGATCGGCGTCCTCCATTACCAGTAACGCGCCGATGTCTTTGTCCGCCATCATTTCCAGGGCTTCATACACCGGCGTCTCCGGCGTAACGGCGCAGACGCCAATTCCTTTGTGGTCGAGAACCGCGCGAACGGTGTCAGTCAGTCCCATTAGGACCTCCGTGTGAATCATAGTCCTCCTCGCGCCGGTGTCAAGGGGTGCTACAGGGGTGGACGCCGCCTCCCGCGATGAAGTTCCCAAAAGGCGCCGCGTCCTTAGCTTTTCTTCACGGAAGCCTGATGACTTCCTTAGGCTTTCCAGCTTAAGCTGACGACGGAGGATGACAACCGCATGTTCAAAGTGGAAGCGTTGATTCAACCCCATAAGCTGGATCAGGTGTGCTGTGCGCTGGCAGCTTTTCAAATCCCCAGCGTGATCGTAACCGAAGGCCGCGATCACGGACTTTCGGCCGCCGTCAAGTCGACTTACCGCGGCACCGAATGGACCGCCGCCGTTCCCCGCACCAAAGTGGAGGTGCTGGTTTCCTCCCTGCTGGTAGACGACGTGGTGGATGCGCTCCTAGCAGCCGCCCGCACTCACCTTGCCGCCGACGATGGAACGGTGGTGGTCTACCCGGTCGCCGACGCCATACGCATCCGCGACGGCGGGCGCGCGGCCTACTGCCAGTAATTGCGGTCGAGGCTCCGGTATTGGACCGCTTCGGCTAAATGCTTCGCCGTCACCCCGGCTGCATGATCCAGGTCCGCGACCGTGCGCGCGACTTTTAAAATGCGATCGTGCGCGCGAGCGCTCAGCCCCATCCGCCGCACTGCCATTTCGAGCGTGCGCTCGCCCGCCGCATCCAATTCGCACAACTTGCGCAGCTCGCCCGCCGGGATGTGAGCGTTGTAATACCCCCGCCCCTGCTGCAACTCGCGCGCCGCGCACACGCGTTCCCGCATCATGGCCGAAGTGATCCCCGCGTCCTTGCCGCGCAGTTCCTGATACGATACCGCCGGAACTTCGATGTGCATATCGATGCGGTCGAGCAGCGGCCCGCTCAATTTCCCCAGATAACGCTGGATGATCGCCCCCGTGCAGCGGCACTCGCGCGTAGGGTCGCCAAAGAATCCACACGGACACGGATTGAGCGCGCCAATCAGAAGGAAGCTCGCCGGAAAAGTAAGCGTCATCGAACTGCGCGCCAGCGACACCGCGCGTTCCTCCAGCGGCTGCCGGAGCAATTCCAGAACGTTGCGCGCGAACTCCGGCAATTCGTCCAGAAACAACACGCCGTGATGCGCCAGGCTCACTTCGCCCGGCCGCGGAACGCCGGAGCCGCCGCCCAGCAGCCCCGCATCCGACACCGTATGATGTGGCGCGCGAAACGGCCGCGCGCTGAGAAACCCCACACCCTTTGGCAACGTCCCCGCCACGCTGTGGATCTGCGTAGTCTCGATCGCTTCCTGAAAGGCGAGCGGCGGCAAAATTCCCGGAAAGCGTTTCGCGAGCATGGTCTTGCCCGATCCCGGCGGCCCGATCATCAACACGTTATGCGATCCCGCCGCCGCCACCTCTAAAGCGCGCTTGGCCGTATTCTGCCCGCGGACATCTTTGAAATCCGCAACGCTGGCCGAGCGCTCCATGCCCGGCGCCGGCAACGCCCGCGTCACCGGCTGAAACTTGTCTGACTGCTGTAAGAACGCCACCACCTCCGCCAGGTGTTGCAGCGCAAACACGCGCACGCCCCCCGCCATCGCCGCCTCCGCCCCGTTCTCCGCCGGCACCACCAGATTCCGCAGCCCCATCTTCCGCGCCGCCACCGCAATCGACAACGCGCCCCGCACGGGCCGCAGCGTGCCGTCGAGCGACAATTCGCCCACGAACAGATGATCCTCCGGCGGCGTCACTACCCCCATCGCCCCCAGGATCCCCAACGCCATCGGCAAATCGAACCCCCGCGCCTTCTTTTTTCACGTTCGCCGGCGCCAGATTAATCGTGACGGACTTGTTGGGATACCCAAACCCCGAATTGAGCAACGCGCTCTTGATGCGCTCGCGGCTCTCCCGCACCGCCACATCCGGCATGCCGACGGTGATGAAATCCCGCCCCGCCCCCGGATACATGTCCACTTCGACGTCAATAAAATGCGCGTCGATCCCAAATACCGCAGCCGAGCGAGTCCGCGAAAGCGCCATCGAACACTAGTGGCGCGAGAGCCCGATTCCTCGCACCTTATATAATCGCCTTGAGGCTAATATGTGCAGAAACATCAAGACGCTCTTCAACTTCGACCCGCCCGTCACGGAAGAGGAGATCCGAGCCGCCTCGCTCCAGTTTGTAAGGAAAATCAGCGGTCTCAACAAACCCTCGAAAGCAAATGAGGCCGTTTTCCAGGAAGCGGTGGACGAAATCGCCGCCATTTCCACCCGCCTGCTGCGTTCGCTGCAAACCACCGCCCCGCCCAAAAACCGCGAAGACGTGCTCGGCCACAACACACGGAAGCCTTGCTAAGGGGCTGGGAGATTGCATGAATAGCTTACGGTCAATTCTTCTCTTGCTTCCAACTCTAGCCATCTTTTCAGTGGGGCATTCGACTCTTTTGGCTCAGTCCGTTCAAGTCCGGGTGTTGGACGCCAAGAGCGGTGCTCGCGTCCCCCATGAGAAGGTATCGGTGTTGATCAAAGGCGAGAAGGATGCAAGAGATTACACAACAGATAACGAGGGCGACTTCTCTCTCCAAGTTGATCCTTCTGCGTCCGTCTATGTGGCCACAGAATGGAGAGTCACCTGTAGAACTATCACTCCGGGCGTGGTTCCCTTCGTTCCGGTCTCCACCATCTTGCAGGACGGCTTTACCGATGGGAATACGTGCGGTCGAGCGAAGAGTGAAACGGTCAAGGACAAACTGATTATTTTCGCCAGAAAGTCTTCGTTCTTCGAGAACTTCAAACGATGACCAGGAAGCCCTGAAAGCCCAATCCCGCGCCGCCGAAAGGTTCGGAACCGCTTAAGCCAGCGGATTTACCCAGCGCAGCCCCGGAAACCGCGCGAAGTCCCGATCGGTCGTGTGCAGGACGCCGCCGTACTCGATCGTGATTGCCGCCAGTTGCGCATCTGTGAGCATAGGTCCGCGCGCTTGACCCTCGGTCATCATCTGACGCAAGAGATCCCAATGACGCTCGCCAGGAGCAAGAAACCGCACATTGGGCTGCTCCACCCACGCGTCGATAACCTCAATGGCGTGTTCTACGGTGACGCGT
>JALYIB010000444.1 GCA_030775965.1 Acidobacteriota bacterium
GTTGAGCGAAGTGCGTTTCGCGGCGGCGTGCTTGGGATTGAGCGGCGGTCCGGCGGATAAAGACGCAATCGTGCGGGAGTTGGTCGCGGCGGAACAATATGGCATCGTCAATGACGCGGTGATTGCGCTGCTGGGCGCGACCGCGGGGGAAGCGGGCGTAATCGCCATTGCGGGCACCGGTTCGATCGCTTACGGACGCAACGCGGAAGGCCGTGAGGCGCGCGCCGGCGGCTGGGGATACGTGTTCGGCGATGAAGGAGGCGCGTTCGACCTGGTGCGGCAAGCGCTGCGTGCGGCGCTGCGCTACGAAGAAGGCTGGGGGCACTCGACGGCGCTGCGCGAGGTGCTGCTCGAAGCCACGGGCGCGCCCAACGTGAACGACTTGTTGCATCGCTTCTACACGCCCCCTTACTCGCGCGCCCGGATTGCCTCGTACGCGACGCTGGTGGATGAAGCGGCGCGCAACGGTGACGCCGTGGCGCGCGATATTCTCCATGGTGCGGGGCAGGCGCTGGCTACCTTCGTGGCCGCCGTCGGCCGGCAGTTGTTTCAGCGGGACGAGCGGGCACGCATTTCCTATGCCGGCGGCGTATTCCGCAGTGAGATCTTGCGCGAACGGTTTGTGACGCTGCTGCAGTTGGAAAGTGACGCTCGGGTGCATCCTCCGGCAATGGATCCCGCCGCGGGCGCCTTGATCGAGGCTTACCGGATGGCGGGACTCAAGGTACACCCGTCGAATGCTCCGCCCGGCGTGTAAACATAAAAGAATCTTGGAACCCATTTCGCATTTCTTTTACTCCGACCGGCTAAAGCTCCAATTCTGGGATTGGGGGACGGAGGGCAAGCCGGCGCTGATCCTGGTGCACGGCGGCCTGGACCATGCGCGCAATTGGGATTGGGTGGCCAAGGCTGTGCGCGACGACTACCATGTCTACGCGCTCGATTTGCGCGGACACGGCAATAGTGCGTGGGCTCCGGGAGCGCTGTACAGCATTGCCGAACACATTTTAGATCTTTCGGTGCTGGCGGATATCATCAACCAGTTTCCGCTACGCATCGTCGGACACTCATTGGGCGCCATTACCGCGCTGCTCTACGCGGGTGTGTTTCCGGAGCGCGTGGCTAAGCTAGTGGCGATTGAGGGCTTGGGGCTGCCGCTGCAAGAAGCGCGCTACACGGCGCCGGAACGCATCCGCCGCTGGATCGAGAAGGTGCGCGCGGTGGAGAACCGCACGCAGCACAGCTATCCGAATCTCGAAGCCGCAGTGGCGCGCATGAAAGAGGCCAACCCGTTTCTATCCGACGATGTCGCCAAGCATCTGACGCTGCATGGGACCAATTGGAACGCCGACGGCTCCATCATCTGGAAGTTCGACAATTACGCCCGGCTGTTTCCTCCTTACGGCGCAAACCCGCAGGAGGCAGCGGAAATTCTGCGGCGAATTTCGTGCCCCACGTTGTTGTTTTGGGGGCGGCAGAGTTTCGCGAAGGACCCGGAAACGGACCCGCTGGCTCAGGAAATCGCGAATCGCCGGATTATAAAAGTGGACCAGGCAGGGCACTGGCTGCATCACGATCAATTGGAAATCTTTCTGTGCGAGACCAAGAAGTTTCTGGCGGAATAGCGTTCGCTGGGGCGAGTCTGCGCTGTAACTCGTTTTTCAGTTGCGGCGTCAAAAAAAGACATAGATTGCATGATAAACGGAAACGCGAGGCGCGCTGAGGCGTCCCGCGAAGACTATCGCGTGAGCGCATCGTCAATCAAAATTCGTGATCGCTACCTCCTGGCGCTGAGTCTGCTGGCGGCCGCCGCAGTGTTCAAACTGTGGATCCTGCCGCTGCGCTCCAGTTTCTGGGTGGACGAGATGGTGACGGCGTTCGTGGTGCATTTCGGCTCCTCGCATCCTTCGCTGGCGGCCGCTCCGCAGCTGACTGCCACGGTGTATTACTGGCTACCGTGGGCCGCCGAGCGTTTGTGGGGATTTTCCGAGGTGGTGTACCGCATCCCGTCGACGCTATCCATGGGACTGGCGCTGTTTCTGCTGGCGCGCCTGGCCATGCGTTTGATTCACCCCGGCGCGGGCTGGTTCGTAGTCTTCGCGGCTTTGACGTTGCGCGGTATTAACTATGAGGCGGCCGATGCGCGGCCCTACGCGTTGGCCACCTGCGTAGCGCTGGGGGCGGCGTGGTTTCTGGTGCGCTGGCTGGATACGGCGCGCTGGCAGGATGCGCTCGGTTACATTGTTTGCGCGGCGCTCTTGTGGCGCGTGCATCTGATCCTGTGGCCGTTCTATCTGGTACTGGCCGCGTACACCCTAGTGCGAGCGTTGCGCGGGGAAACGCCGGTGTCGTGGTGGAACCTCGCAGCGGTCTATGCGGTGCTGGGCGCAGCGCTGATCCCGGTGCTATTGACCACTCTAAAGCTGCTTGCCGAGACGAAGGCGCATGTGATTTTCACGCAGCCGCCAACCTGGCGCGAGTTCGGCGGCTCCTATAAGTTCGCACTGGTGGCGGGCGCCGGTGGGGGCGCGTGGCTGCTGGGTCTGCTCTTCAAGTGGCCGCGGCAGAAACCAACCGCTGGCTCAGCGTGGATGTTGATTCTCAGTTGGTGGGCCTGCCAGCCGCTGGCGTTGTTCGCATTTTCGCTCCTAACCGGCAACAATGTGTTCGTGACGCGGTATCTGTGGCTTTCCCTGCCGGGTACGGCTCTGGCGGCCACCGCGGCGGCCGCTTGCTTTATCCCCAGCGATGCGTGGGAGCCCGCGGCGGTCATTCTCGGCAGCGGAGTGGCGCTGCTGATGGGTGGCGTTCCGCATCTCGCGCCGCTCCATCACGGCTCCGATTGGCGTGAGGCTGCGCGCGAAATCCGCGGACTGGGAATTCAGCCCGATACCCCGGTGGTTTATCCCAGCCCGTTCATCGAAGCGAAATTCCCGGTATGGAAACCCGACTACGCCCTCCCCGGCTTTCTTTATTGCCACCTGCTGACCTATCCCGTGGGTGGCACGCCCTATCTTTTGCCGTTTACGACTACCCGCGAAGCAGAACAATACGCGGCCGCTATCGCCGGGGGCGTGCTGGCCTCTTCGCACAGATTCGTGCTTTATGGCGGACAAATGAACGTCGATTGGTGGCGGCGCTTCTTCTTGCAGCGCCCCGCATTGGCGGGTTGGCGCAGCCAGAAGCGGGGATCGTTTGGCGACGTCGAGGTCGTGGTTTTCGAAGAACCCCGCGGCGCTTCGCAGCTACCTTGCGGAGGCTGCTATGCGCCGCTGCAAAGTAATCCCGTGAGTGACGCCGATGCGAGGAGTCACGCGGCCGCAGGGGCAAGGTGATTGGTCCACGGATTCTCCCTGTAGCGACAAGGCGGGCGAGGCGACGTGCAACCCGTCATGGGCCTCGCACTCGGCGGCGAGCAGCTTACCGGACTTGCCGATCACCTGCTCAAACAGCGGCACGCGGAAAGCCCACCACAGACGCTCGCGATCGGCGTCGGTCATCCTCTGCTGCTCCGGCTGCCACAGAATCACGATGGAGTGCGTCAGCGAGGGGATGCCTTCGCGCGCCAGCGCGTTCAATTGCTCGACAGTGCCGGCGACAGCAGCGGGAGCAAAGGCCGCGGCGTCGACGCTCCAGCCGTGCGCAAAGGTCCGCACAGGGCGGTTGACCAGCGCGCTTTCATGAAACCACGGAACCAGCACCGCGGTGCGGGGCGCGGGATGGACGGGGTACACAAACGGGTCTTTCCGTCC
>JALYIB010000445.1 GCA_030775965.1 Acidobacteriota bacterium
GGATTTCCTGAACTAAGATAACTGTGTGGACATTCTATGACTTCCTCGATGGGCGAGGGGTGAATCTCATTAGGCAATGGCTGGATGGCTTACCGGACAAAGTGAGCGCAAAAATAAACACTAGGATTTTGTTCATGAGGGCTATGCCCGTGTGGCCCGAGCAGTATGTTAGTTCGCTCAAAAGTTGGCCGGGGATCGTAGAGCTTAGGGTTGTGTCAGCAGGAAATCAATATCGGCCCTTGGGATTCTATGGGCCCGAGAGGCGTGATTTTTCTATCGTCCTCGGGGCAATCGAAAAAGGGAAATTGCCAAAGAGAGTACTGGAGACAGCAGATGATAATCGAAAGATCGTCCTCGCTAATACAGCAAGAGTTTGCGAACACGAGTTCGATAAAACACCAAATGTTTGACGGTCTTCAAGCCAGCAAAGACTACCGACAGGCGTTTGTTGAAGAATCAATACGTGTGCGGCTCACGGCGCAAATTAGGGCCATGCGTGACAAGGAAAATTGGGACTACAAACGTTTTGCGGAAGAGCTTAAAAAGAAGCCGTCATGGGTATACCGTCTTGAGGACCCTAACGCCCCGCCCCCCACAATCCCGACCCTATTGGAAGTAGCGGCGGCTTTTGACATTGCCGTAGATGTTCGCTTTTGCTCGTACTCCGCGCTGCTGGATGACGTTACTAGCTTGACTCCAGAATCTTTTCGCGTTTCATCTTTTTCCGAAGAACTAGAGAAGGGATCATTCTCTCGGCGGGAAAGGCATCGCAAAAGGATTCGGGGCAATAGCCGTCGTCGGAAACCACAGCGCTCCGAGACGATGGCGGAAGAACTAAGGCCCGGAACTCCCCCGCCTACGAACAGGGCCCAGCAATTAGCAATTGCATCGTAGGTTCCATTTATGGCTGAAGAGACTAGGAATATAGCTGAATCATCAGATGGAAGCGTCGATCTAGGCAAGATCCCGCTAGAGGAGCCCGAGGATGGCGTCTTTGAGGCGTACGCTAACGTAGTCAATATGAGCTGGACGCTTTATGACATCAGACTTCGTTTTGCGGAATTGGTTCAAGTGCCCGACAGTGACCGTCCAACGTGGGAGAACCAGCACGGGATCATCCTGGAGCGCGCCGCCATCACTATACCTTGGCATCAAGCGAAGCATCTTCGCGATCAATTGGCCGCACTAATTAAGAATTATGAAGAAATCAATGGTGAGCTGAGGCCCATGAAACTACCAGCGCGTCCGTAAAATCTTTGTTCCAGTGGTATCAACCAACATTTAGCGCACTACCGGCGGCCCCGCGCCCAGCCGATAACGAGGTAATGGGTTCCGCCACCGCCACGACCACGCCGCTCCTCCAGCCGCGCGCGCATGCCCTGAAAAATTGGCTGAGCCCCTCCCTCTGCGATATGTTCTTCCTGGCCGTGATCGCCTGGTCCTTCATGACCTCCGGCACCGGTTGGAGCCGCCTGCTCTGGGACGGCGACACCGCCATCCACATCGCCACCGGCAACTGGATTCTCGACCATGGAAAAATCCCCACCGCCGACCCGTTTTCGTTTACCCAACCCGGCGCCCCCTGGATTCCCTACGAGTGGGGCACCGAAGTCCTCTTCGCCCAGCTCAACCACGCATTCGGATTAAAAGGAATCGTATTCGTCTGCGGAGTAGCCATCGCTGCGTTAATCGTAGTGCTTCTCCGCACCATGATCACCGCCGGCGCCGACGTGCTGCTGTCAATCGTCACAGCGTTATTCGCATCGAACGCATTACTGATCCACTATCACGCGCGCCCGCACCTGTTCACGCTCTTGTTCTTGGCGATCACCGCCGCCATCATCACCCAAGACCGGATTCAACGCACACGAATGATCTGGCTGCTGCCACCGCTAACAGCAGTGTGGGTAAACCTGCATCCCGGATTCACAATCCTCTTCGCGTATCTAGGAGTTTTAGTAATCGGCAGCCTGCTAGAAGGCTCCCGCCCCGCCGCCGCCCGTTACGCCTGGCTAACGCTAGCCTGCGCCGCCGCCACGTTATTAAATCCCTTCGGCTACAAACTGCACCTGGACGTCCTCTCGTTCCTGCACAACAACGGCACTACCGAATTCATCCAGGAATTCCAGTCCCCCACCTTCCGCACGCAGCCCCAACTCTTTTACCTGGGATTTCTGATCGCCGGCTTGGCCCTCTGCGGCCTCTACCTAAGCCGCCGCAAATTCGTCGAGCCCCTGCTGCTGTCAGGAACCGCCTGCGCCTCGCTAACCGCCATCCGCCACAGCACCATCTTCGTGGTGCTGGCAGCACCCATGATCGCCGCCGAACTCTCGCGCTACTGGCAGTCCTGGGTAGCCCGCCAGCCCCGCGCCTCCGCCGCCCGCATCCTCGACGGCCTCTCCTCCGAAAAACGCGCGGCCTTTTCCAGAAACAGCGTGTGGCTATTGGCAGGACTCGCCGCCATCTTCCTGTGGACGCCACAAGAAATGTGGCCCACCGGATTCGATAAAGAAATGTTCCCCGTCGATCTAGCCGCGCGCCACCCCGAGCTAGCCACCGCCCGCCTGTTTACCCCCGACCAGTGGGCCGACTACCTGCTCTACGCCAATTACCCCCGCCAAAAAGTCTTCTACGACGACCGCGCCTTCTACGGCGTAAAAATGTACCGCGACGTCAATGCGCTCCTCACCGCCCAACCCGGCTGGCAAGCCATCCTGGATCGCTATCAGACCACCCGCGTCCTGATCCAGTCAAACTCCCCGCTCTCGAAACTCCTTCGCGAATCCTCAGCCTGGCAAGTAATCGACCAGGACTCCACCGCAGACCTCTTCGCATACCTGGGGCCTCCGGGCCGCTTACGGTAACAACCCAATTCAGCACGCGCGTCAACCCGAGCCCCAATTGCATCGAGCAGACCTCCGGTGTACCATGGGCTTCTATGTTGCTCCGCACCGCGCAATGGGCGTGCCTCCTGCTCCTCCTTGCCGCTTTGCCGCCTCTCGCCCCGGCTCAAGACCCCGGCCCGAAGCTGTACGTGGTCACCCACGTAGACATCGCGGGCCAAGCCTTAGCCGCTGAAGCATCCATACTGTTAGAGCAATTCGCGACCGACAGCGTCAAAGACCCCGGCTCCGTCCGCTTCGAACTCCTGCGCGAGCCCAACCGCATAAATCACTTCACCATCGTCGAGGTGTGGCAAAATCGTCAAGCTTTTGAAACCCACCTGGCCCTCCCCCACACCAAAT
>JALYIB010000446.1 GCA_030775965.1 Acidobacteriota bacterium
CATCTCTTGCTCGCGATCCATCGCCAGTTCCATCGGCGAGCGCGCCGGATCCGGCAGCCAATCCAGATAACCGTGAGGCTCACCCGGCGCCGGCTCCAGCGCAATTTCCTGGCTGCGATGCCGTCCAAACCAGCGCCGGTGGTTGCGCGATTCGTTCACCGCGATGCGGTAAATCCAAGTCTTCAGCGAACTTTGCCCGCGGAAGCTATGCACGTTCCGGAAAACCTTCAAAAACACTTCCTGAACCACATCCGGCGCGTCCCCTGGATCGTTCGTCAGGCGGCTGACTAGATTGAAAATCGGGTGCTCAAAGCGGGCGATCAGGGTTTCATACGCCGCTTCGTCGCCCTCGCTGAGCCCGGCAATTAACTCCCGCTCTTCCTGCGCGTTAGGCGCCGCAGCGGACGCTCTCGCTGCGTCGAATCCGCTCTCGAACTGGAAGCCAATTGCGTTGTGAGCCACAAGTGTACCGCTCATCCAGTGTACCGCCTCCATGAACCGCGTCAACACTGTAGACACCGGGTTGGAATGGAAGGTTCCCGCCTAAGACCAATTTGGAGGCGGGCGGCCCCGCCCTACTGATACAATCGGTTATAGAGCTTAGGCTCCGAAAGAAGGATTTCGTCTCCTTATGGCCAGCAAACCCGCCTTCGCCCAGAGCGCGCAGGTCGACCACCCCAAGTTCGGTTTGGGTAGCGTCCTCTCCTGTAACGAAGAATATATTGTGATTAAGTTCGACGACCATGGCGAGAAAAAGTTCGTACTCTCCATCGTTCTGCCGAATCTGAAAAAGAGCGACCGCGTGCCGCCCGCCGAGAAGCGCCGCAGCTCTAAAAAGAAAGTCGCCGCCGTACCGGCCGCCACCGCAACCAAGTAGCGACGATTTCGAAGTTTTCGAAATCGCTAGAATTGAGGCGTGAGCCACGCCAAGGGTCTCCTCAAGGGTGCGAAATTCAACGGCCGCCATTCGACCGTCATCCCCAGCGCCATCCCCGCCGTCGAGGCGGCGAAGTCGTGCGCGCACGTCACTAAAATCGGACTCGGCATCATCACTCCCACGAAAAACGGCGAGGAGCGTCTCAAGTTCACCAAAGCCACGGGCGCTCTCAAAATGCAAGTCCGCGGCACCCACGCCGTGCAGTTGTTCTGGCTCTACACCAACCGTCCCGACGAAGTCATCGCGGAGATCACCCGGCAGTGGGATGAGCGCTGACGCGCCCCATAGTAGAATCAGGGCATGAAACCTGTATGGGGAGCCCTACTCATCATGTCCAGCGCCGCCTTCGCCGCCTCCAGCGTTCACGAATTCACCATGGACTTGCTCAATGGCACGCCCATGCCGCTCGCGAACTTCAAGGGCAAAGTGATGCTGGTGGTGAACGTCGCCAGCCAATGCGGCTACACCTATCAATACGAAGGTCTGCAGCAACTGTATCTCAAGTACAAGGACCAAGGCCTGGTAGTCGCTGGGTTCCCCGCCAATAACTTCGGCGGCCAAGAACCGGGCACCAACGCGGAAATCGGCGCGTTCTGCAAATCCAAGTTTGGCGTCACCTTCCCGATGTTCTCGAAGATTTCGGTCGCCGGCAACGACAAAGCCCCGCTCTATCGGTTCCTGACCGACAAAACCGCCAATCCTAAAACGGGCGGCGAAATCCCCTGGAACTTCACCAAGTATTTGGTGGACCGCGACGGCAAAGTACTCGCCCGCTTCGACTCGCCCGTCGAGCCCATGTCGAAAGAACTGACTTCGGCTGTCGAAGCCGCGCTACACCGTCAATAGCGCAGTCATCCAAGAAGGAATCACGAGCTTCATAGACGCACATCGGCGTCCAGCGGCAGGCCCACATAATTCTCCGCCAAGCTGGTCATCGCCGCTCGCGAGCCAGTGATGTAATCCAGATCCGCCAGTTGCCGCCGGTAATCGAACTCGCTCTCACCCGGAAAGCGATGCAGCGTCTGCGTCATCCACCACGAAAACCGCTGCGCCTTCCACACCCGCCGCAAGCAAATATCCGAATAGTTGTTGAGAAGGTGCCGGTCTCCGCGTTCGTAAAAGGCCGCGAGACCGCTCGCCAGCACCATCACGTCCGTCGCCGCCAAATTCAACCCCTTAGCGCCCGTGGGAGGCACAATGTGCGCCGAATCCCCCGCCAGGAACAGATGCCCGTAACGCATCGGCTCCGCCACAAAACTGCGCATCGGCGTCACGCCTTTTTGGAGAATAGGCCCGATGTTCGGCTGCCATCCATCTTTAGTCGACATGCGCTTCAACATCTCATCCCAGATGGCATCGTCCGGCCATTTATCGATGTCCTCGTCCGGCGGCACCTGAAAATACAAGCGCGTCACCTTGGGCGACCGCATGCTGAAGAGCGCAAACCCACGATGATGATACGTGTACACCAGTTCCTCGCACGACGGCGCCGCTTCCGCCAGAATCCCCAGCCAGCCAAACGGATACTCGCGCTCGTAGTGCGCGATCGAGCCTTCTGGAATCGACGGCCGGCAGATCCCGTGAAAACCATCGCACCCAGCGATAAAATCGCAAGTGATTTCTTCCTCACGCCCGTCTTTCTCGAAGCGAATCTTAGGCCGCTCGGAATCCATATCGTGAATGGTCACGTGCCCCACCTCGAAGTGCAACGGCCTGCCGGACGCGACCCGGGCAGCGATCAAATCCTTCACCACTTCGTTCTGCCCGTAAACCGTAATAGCCTTGCCGCCGCTGAGTTCCGCCAGATTGATATGGTGGCGCTCACCGCCGAAGCTGAAGTACAAACCCCGATGCGGCAGCCCTTCGCGTTTTAGACGCTCGCCCACTCCCATCTGGATCATCAGGTCGACAGTGCCCTGCTCCAGCACCCCCGCCCGCACCCGATCGATCACATACTCCCGGCTGCGATTTTCGATGACGATCGAATCGATACCCTTCAGATGCAGCAGGTGCGCCAACAGCAATCCGGCAGGACCCGCGCCAACGATGCCGACTTGTGTGTGCACGATTTAAAGTTTTTCCGCGATGGACTTCGCTTGCAGGAACTGCAGCAAATAATCCGGGCCGCCCGCCTTCGAATCGGTGCCCGACATATTAAATCCGCCAAAGGGGTGCGCGCCCACCATCGCGCCCGTGCACTTGCGATTGATATACAGGTTGCCCACGAAGAATTCCTGGCGCGCGCGCGCCACGGTCTCCGGATTCCGTGAATACACGGCGCCCGTGAGCCCGTATTCGGTATCGTTGGCCATTTCCAGCGCGTGGTTGAAATCGCGCGCGCGGGAGACAGTCAGCACCGGCCCAAATATTTCTTCTTGAAACAGCCGCGCCTTGGAATCGACACCCGCGAACACCGTCGGCTGGACGAAATACCCGTCGCCCGGCAAGGCGGCGCCGCCCGCAATAAGCCGCCCCTCTCCGCGCCCCACTTCGATGTAATCGAGAATCGTCCTGCGCGCGCGCGCGCTAATCACCGGCCCCATGTAATTTGCGCGCTCCTCGGGAGGCCCAACCGTAATCGCCGCGACCTTAGCCTTCAGCTTCTCGACGAACTCGTCGTAAACCGGATCGTCCACAATTGCCCGCGAGCACGCCGAGCACTTCTGCCCCTGATACCCAAACGCCGACTGCACCACTCCCGCCACGGCGCTATCCAGATCCGCCTCGCGATCCACAATAATCGCGTCCTTGCCGCCCATCTCGGCCACCACGCGCTTGATCCAGATCTGCCCCTTGCGCGGCTTAGCGGCCAGTTCGTTAATGCGCAGCCCAACCTCGCGCGACCCGGTGAAAGACACAAACCGTGTTTTAGGGTGTTCTACAAGCAGATCCCCGATCACTGCACCGCTGCCCGTGCACAGCGCCAAACTCCGCGCCGGAAATCCAACCGCGTGCAACACCTCCACGAACTTCGCCGCGACGGTCGGCGTTTCACTCGACGGCTTGACCACCACCGTGTTCCCTGCCACCAGCGCCGCTACCGTCATGCCCGCCAGAATCGCCAGCGGAAAATTCCACGGCGGAATAATGACGCCCGCGCCCAGCGGCAGGTAGACCATTTCATCGCGTTCCCCCGCCAACTGCACGGGCGATGCAGGCTCGGCAAAGCGCACCATCTGCCGCGCGTAGTATTCGCAGAAATCGATCGCTTCCCCAACCTCGGCCTCAGCTTCGGGCCAAGTCTTGCCGGCCTCCACCACCAGCCATGCGTCGAACTCGAAGCGGCGATCGCGAATCATCGTGGCCGCAGCAATCGCCAGCCGTGCCCGCTCCGCGGCAGGCGTCCGCCCCCACACCGGGGCGTAAGCGTGGGCATCCTCGATAGCGCGATTCGCCAGCTCCGCCGTAGCCTTGTGATGCCGGCCCACCACGTCTCCCGGCTGCGATGGATTGACGCTGATCAGCAGATCGCCGGTCGAGCGCGCCGCACCCGCGATCCACAAATCGTACTCGCGCCCCAGTTGCGAGCGTACTGAGGTTAATGCAGCTTCCGCCTGCACCCACACTTCGGGTTTCGAGAAATCCGCGTAGGGCTCATTGACAAACGGTGTCAAGCTAGCCGTTCGCCCGCATCAACCTTTAACCATGCTGCGGCCTTTTTCAAACAGCTCCGCGGCATCGTCGGCAACCTTGCGGCCTTTTTCGAAAAGGTCCCGGCTCTTCTCAAGCAATTCGCTGCCCTGCTCCGACAAAGCGTCGCGGCCGTCGGCCAGTTTCCGCCCCAGCAAACGCCGCGTTCTGTCGCCGGATTGCGGAGCGTAGAGCAGCGCCACACTCGCACCCATGGCCGCGCCAATCAGGAACCAAACTAGAGTGTCACCATTATTTCTCGCCATACTTCTATTCTACGGAGTATGCTCAGGGAATGGAATCTGCAAATAATCCTCCGAATGAACCTGGCCTGGTCACGGTCTTCCGCCTGGCCGGCGGCGGCACCGAGGAAATGGAAGTGGTCATGGTGCAACAACTGCTCGAATCGAACGGCATCCACACCGTGCTCGTGGGCGACAGCCCCCTGCCCAGTCTCGCGGAAGAAATCCGCGTGGCCGAAGAAGACGCCGAGCGCGCTCAACAGTTGATCGCCGACGCCCTCGCCGCAGGCCCCGCCGGAGCCGCAGAAGCAGAGGCCGAGTCGGAGCGCTAGAGCGGCGCGGGCATAACCACTTACCTGGCGCAAAAGCAGCGGGAGCCGCCGGGCACGCGTCAACACCGCACTGCTCCAGGGGTTCCGCCTAGCGGGTTGACGAGAGTGTTTGCGCGTTGCTCTTGATTTCAAACACGCCATCTGAAGCAGCGGCGGTGCTGCCTACTTAACCAGAGCCTCCAGCACCTCCGCCGCGTGCCCCTCCGGCTTGACCTTGGAAAACATCTTCGCGATCTTCCCCTTCTCGTCGATCACAAAAGTAGTCCGCTCGATCCCCATATACTTCCGCCCGTACATGCTCTTTTCCTTCCACACCCCGTAAGCCTCCGCGATCAAGTGCTCCGGGTCCGGCACCAGCGTAAACGGTAGACTATACTTCGCCGCAAACTTATCATGTGCCGCCGCCTGGTCCGGAGAGATCCCCACAATCGCAGCATTCTTCTTCGTGAAAGTCTTCTGCGCGTCGCGGAATTCGCAAGCCTCTTTCGTGCACCCCGGCGTGTCGGCTTTAGGGAAGAAAAACACCACCACCCGCTGCCCCTTCAATCCCGCCAGCGAAAATTCAGGACTTTTAATGTCGGGAGCCTTGTCACCCACTTGGATCGCCATACGTCAAGATTGTAGACTAGTGACTATGAAAAAAGGAATCCTGACCCTAGCAAGTCTAGGCCTTCTGCTAGCGGCCGGCCTTCCCCTCACCGCCGCCGACGGCGACGCGAAGAAGGGCGAAGCGGCGTTTGAAAACTGCTCCGTCTGCCACAACGCTGACTCCACCGAAGCCAAGATCGGCCCCGGCCTCAAGGGCCTGTTCAAGCGCGAGAAACTAGTGAACGGCAAGCCCGTCAACGCTGAAAACGTCAAGGCGCTCATCACCGAAGGCAGCGGCGCCATGCCCCCCTTCGGCGACGCCATCACCGCCGACGACAAGGATAACCTCATCGCCTACCTGAAGACGCTCTAGCCGCGCCCCGCATTTTACTGCGCCAGCAGTGACGTCAATGCTAAAGTAGTTGCAGTCCTTCCTATCAGGTCCCCATCGTCTAGTCGGCCTAGGACATCGCCCTTTCACGGCGGTAACGAGGGTTCGAATCCCTCTGGGGACGCCACACAAAGTAAAAGGTTTGTGCGTTTCGTGTTTTGCCTCTCCGAAATCTGGTGACGCTATGGTGACGTAACGGGGGTCACCGCGCGGGGTTTCGTGTCCACCCGCTGAAGTTCCGGGAGGCAGTGAGGGACCTGCTGCAAGTGAAACCGGAGCCGAAGCCCCCGAAGCAACCAAACCAAGCAGCCATTAAGGAAGGCGAAGACGCGGCAATCGGCAAAGAAGAAGTAGCACCCACCAAAAGCGAAACGCCTGCCAGTGTTAGGCCAGCAGGCGATGCGAAGAGCGGCCACTAGATATTAATGGTGGCCGGAGTCGGAGTTGAACCGACGACGCGGGGTTTTACTGGGAGCCGCTCTTCAAATGCAGACCCCCGCTCTACCTACTGAGCTACCCGGCCATACTTCTATTTATAACACCCCGCTTTTACGGGCAGTGTCCTTTAACGCCAGCGATGGAATCGAATCTTACTGATCACATCTGGACGATTTCGGAGTTACTGTCCTAGCGGCGATTGCGCCCGACTGAATAGCCAAGAGCGAAGGCGATTGATATCATGGCGGTCATCCCCACTATGATTACCGCAAACTGGCTCGCTTCCATATGGAACTCTACGGACAGTCTATCATCGGTTGTCACAAAAGCAAACTGGGGAATCGCGGCTACATTGCTGTGCGGCTGCATCTTCACCGCAATCTCAATCGTTGCAGGAAATCGCAAAGACGATCTACTAAAGACGACTGATCAAGAAAGGGAAGAGCGGATCGCTAAATCGAATGAAACCGCAGAATCTGCTAAGGCAGTAGCGGCGGGAGCAAACGCTGAGGCGGAAAAATCTAAAACAGAAAGGGCCAAGTTGGAGCTTCGTATCCAGGAACTTACCCAAGACAACATCGGGCAGCAAAAACGAATCGTTGATCTTGAGGATGACCGTAAGCCTCGGTTAATTTCACCACAACAGGAGGCCGCTATCGTTAAAGCGTTGGCGAGCACTAACTCTGTTGGTTCTACTGTAGAGATCCGGGTATATGCCAGAGAGAATGAAGCAAATGTTTATGCCGCACGATTAAGCCAGGTACTCGCTGCGGCTGGGTTGAAGCCCCATACGAATCTGATGCTCGATCAGTCCGGGACCGGATTCGGATTCGCCATTCACGCGCTAAATGATGCGCCACCCCTAGCGAACGCGATAGGTGGAGCTTTCCGGAGTGCTGGAATCGAATTCGCCGCCCTCCAGGAGCCAGCGCTCGTCAAGGAGCATGAATTCTTTATCTTTATCGGAGTCAAGCCTTCCGTGGTCAAATCGCCGTCCGCAACACAGCTATAAGGACACTGCCCTTTTACGGCCCCATTCCCCAGCCTAATCTATGGTCGATTTCATTTTTGGCTCGGCGCTTCGAGCAGTTCAGCGGCGGGCGCGCCCCCTGGCATCACTCCTCCAAAGACAGAATCCAGCTTCCCGACCGCTCCGGCCATGTATTGAGGCGAGAGATGCGCATAGCGCTGCGTCATTCGAGGCGTCCGGTGCCCTAGTAATTGTCCGACCGCGTAGAGGTCCACTCCCTGCATGACAAGCCAGCTTGCCGCTGTATGCCTGAGGGAGTGAAATGACGCCTTGTCGATATTGAGATGCTTGAACAGCCGTTTCGTGTAGACGCTCAGTTTTTGGCCGTCCACACCTGCCAGCACCAAATCTCCGGGTGCTCCTCCGGGCAAGGTTTCAAGAACGCGAATCGCCAACCCGTTCAGAGCGAGCACTCGCAGTGAGCCGTTCTTTGTTTCTCGGAGGTAAACCCGCTTTCCTCCCAGGTCCACGTCGGCCCATCGAAGCCCGAGCAGTTCGCCCCGGCGCATTCCCGTAAATGCTGCCAATGCCAGGGGTGCGCGCATCCATTCCGCTGCGCTTTCGAGGGCGGCTTTCAATTCCGAGGGCGAGAGATAGCGGGTCCGGCCCTCCGCGAGCTTGGGCAGCTTCGCGCCCTGAGCGGCGTTATTATTCAGCAGTTCCCATTCGACGGCCAAGCGCAGCGCGTGCTTCAAGATCGTGACTTCTTTCTGAATCGTTCCCGGGGAGACACTTTCCGAACGCGCCGATATGTAGTCGGCAACGGTTTTGCGGCTGATTTCCTTGGCGCGCGGGGGTAGGTGCTCTTTGAGCGTGTCCAGGATTCCGCCTAGCCGCTCGAACGTAGTTGAGCGAAGGCGTGCCTTCTGATGGCCTTTGTAGCGCTTCAGAAGGCCCTCTGTGGTGATGTCGGAGTCTTCTTTTACCCCAAGAACCCGATCACGCTCGGACTTCATCATGAGTCCGGCGCGCGCGGCAACGGCTTGCGGTCGCGTGTGCGCCGTCACAGCTTCTCTCTGGCGCTTCCCGTTGGCGTCCGTGTAGGAAACCCACCACGTGCGCCGATCCTTGCGGTAGTACACTCCGTCACGTTCTTTAGCCTTTGGCATTTGCATCCTCCCGAACAGCGTTTGCAATTCCCTGCTGGTTCTTGGACCACGACAGCCACTTCCCGGTGATTCCGTGAGGGTAGAAGGCTGAAAGTCTTTCGCTCCCCAGAATTTTTGCACTCAGAAAATCGATTATTTTCGCCCTGAGTTCCGAGTCTCGGCCCCAACCCGGAGTCTTCGCGATTTGTTTAGAGAAACGTTTTGCAGTTAGGCGGTACAACTCTGTTTGGATTGCTTTGCGAGTCTCGGCTGTATGGATTAGGGCAGATTCTAGGCTGCGCACCCGGGTGCACATGGGGCAAGACGTTCCCCGTTTGTATATCCGATTCCAATGCTTCAACCAGAAGTAACGACCGCACTCGGCACGCCTACACTTCGCCAATCTAGGGGTCCAGCCAGATAAAAAAAGCAATCCAAAGAACCGATCCGCCATAGCCTGAGGCGTTTCTAAGGGCCTTCGCGCGAGTTCACCGATAGTCACCGATTTTCCACCCGCGAACTCAATGGACACGCTGTCGCTAAATATCTCAAGCTGCATCGGGTTATTACGGTTGAACCTCCGCAGCGCCCGCAGGGCGTTTGCCGCTTTCGTAGCATCACGTAGGCGCGGGGTTTCCACATCCGCCAGAACTCCGGTATTGAGAAACTCATCCACGTATGCGCGAAGTTGAGCACACACATCTTGTGCTGGTGGGTCCCAATACCGACTCGCGAGGGCCCCTTGGGTATTTGCGCGAATCTCTTCTCCGTTCAGCACCGCCAAGAAGCGAATGGGATCAAACTTAACAGCGGCTTGAATACTGAATCCGCCGTCCGCTGCGCATGTGGGCTTGTCTTGGTGCACTTTATTATTGGTAGCATAACTTTATACAAATTGCTACCAATAATATTTCGACTTGCCGAAGTAAGGCGAATAGACTGGATAGGAAAGTGGGCAAACAGCGCAGGAAGGGTCAAAGAACATGCGAGCAGTGGTTCCGAGTGAACCGGACGTGATCCGGGTTCAAGAATTTGCGCGGCGTCTTCAAATTTCGGTTTGGACGGCTCGGGCGTGGGCCTATCGAGGCAAAATTTCGAGCGTTAAAGCAGGGAAGTTGTTGCTGATACCAACGGCTGAAATTTCACGAATCATTGAGGAAAATACTCGACCGAGAATCGCTTAGTCCTGGCGCATCCGGAGATTCTAGCCTGTTCTGGTTTGTCTATCCATCCGGCGAGGTCGCGGCAAACGGAGTCGCGTGATTAAACCACACCATCAAACGAAAGGGCCCTCGGGAATCCCGGATATGGTCTTCATCAACCGGAAAGTGCCCATCCGCGATGTTGCGAACAAATTGGGCCTCTCTTTCGGCGGAAACGGGCACATTCACTGCTGGTTTCCCGAGAGGCACAAGAATAGCGACAGAACCGCCTCGGTGGGCGTTCAGGCGTCCTTCAATAGCGTGAAATGTTTCGGGTGCAATAATAGGCCACTTGGTCCCCTCGATCTCGTAATGAGCGTTTTGGGCCTCACGGCGGGCGAGGCCGCCCTTTGGGTGGCACAGCGCTTCTCAGTACCGCAGTTGCCGAAGGGCAAGCACCTTGAACGAAAATCCGAGCGGCGAATCGCTCAATACGGCACCGAAAAACCGCTGGAATTGCTGGTGATCTCTGGGATCTGGGCGAAGCTGAACGCCCAAACGCAGCGGCTGTTACCGGCCCTGCTGAGCTTGGCAAAGAAGCGAAGCGAGAATCCCGTTTATGATCTCGAACTCAGCTACGCGGGCCTACAGCGATACACCGGGATAGCTTCACTGAGCAGCGTTTCTAAGGCACTTCAGGAAGCCCAGGCTATCGGCTGGCTCCAGAGACCAGAGAAGCGCAATTATGGGCCCGGTCAACCCGCCTTGTGCTACATCCTGACACCTTTCTCGGATGAAGTGCTAGAACTGGCGAACTCCATCGCGGCGGAACGTCGCCAGGAAATCGAGGCTGAAAAGAAACTGCGCCGCGCTAAACGAAGTCAGCGAATCAGCCAATGGCAGGAAAGAACAGGAGCCGCAAACGTTGTTATTACTAAGTACAATTCTCTCTACGCTGGGTGTAGCAATCATCAATTTCCCGCTACGCCGAGCGTAGCAGCAATTTTGCACTCTGGATGCTGCGGGCCGCCCTTCTCCCACCCGATGTTGGCGAACCTCTAGCACCAGGTGCTTGCGTTCGAATGCCCAGCCCATGCGTCGCGCAGCCCGGCGCAGCGTTTCTGGTGGGCTTGTGACATTTGGTGGCCGTCGGCTACACGTTGAAGTGATCAGCGCTGCGGTCCCCGTGAGCGGTTCATAGTGAAATGCTATTCATCACGTTGCGCACGCTGTTGCGGTACCAAGACTGCTTGCGTGCTGCCTTTATGCGGAGGGGAGTGGCGTCAAGCCTCTTGGGGAAGTGATCTGAACGCCTCGGCGAGCCTCGTGGCTTCTGCGGATATCGACTTGATTGAACGTTCGGACTTTTGTTCGAAGTTGAGTCGAGCATCCGCACTTGTTCGAAGTCTCTCTTCGTAGGCGTCAATTAGAGAAAATATCCGAGACGACAGGGTGCGAACGTTAAGTACGATCCACCGTTGTTGTTGTTCTTCTTCGTCCTCGAGAACTTTCAAGAACGGTCCGCCCTGTTCCGAGTAAATCGACAAGCGCCATTTCTCATTTCCAAATTTGATGGTCTTGGGTCGAAAGTTATGAGCAAGGCCGTTGCGCAGCGCGTCCAACAGCGTCTTGCCTACGGCTTTGTACGAGTCAGGAAGGAGCGAAGTAAAGACCTCATCCTCCGTCGAATCCTGATGCCAAGCGAGCATTTCACAAGCGCAGCACGCCAGTAGCGCGATGGTGTAGTGAAGTCGGAGGTCTTTCTCTAGAATCTTGGCAATGTCCTGCTTGACGTAGCGGAACGTCTGCTCAAACTCCGACTCTATTTCTTCGAAGGCGATCTCCATGCCCTTCACTGTAACAAGCGTCAGCGCTTCACGAGTCGGGCGATCTGGTTAGGGTACCAGCGCTTCCAGTTAAGCGCGAAGCTGCTGCTTCCAAACGCATCTTAGATGCCTCTGCTTTTCCCAACTGGAACGCAACTTACGCTAAGATTTCTTCGGGGAGTCTTCCCCCGCCTCTGAGTTGTGCAGTCGTCTAAAGTAGATTAAAAATAGATGGCTCTCGGGCACAAGACGGGCGGACGCATAACGGGAACGCCGAACCGCAAAACGACGGAGGTCGCGGCGCTCTTGGAGTCTCTCAACTGCAATCCAATCGAGGGAATGGTGCAAATAGCACAAAACCCGGACGCCAGTCTGGAGTTGCGAGGGAAGCTGTTTAGCGACCTCGCCAAGTACGTTTACCCGCATCGCAAGGCCATCGAGCATAGCGGCGAAGTTGTAGCGGTGCCGGTAACACTGAACATCATCGGCGTGCCAACGCCTGCGATGCCAGTCAAGCCCGACGATGCCTGAAGACTCCGCAAGCCTGAACGTATCAAGCCCACGGTTCCCGCGCACTCTAAAATAGAATGAAATTTTGGGGGATGACTCCATGAACAGCGGAAAACAGTCGTCGAAAATAGATACAAATAGTATTCGGCGCGGATGGCTGAAAAACGGGAATCCGCCCGGTGACTTTACGAAGGCTCCGCGATGCGGCGCGAAGACGCGGTGCGGGACGGCTTGCCAGTGCCCCGCAATGCGTAATGGACGATGCAGGCTCCACGGCGGCAAGAGCACCGGGCCGAGGACGTGGCAAGGTATCGAGCGCATCCAATACGCGAACACGAAGCACGGAGACTATCGGAAAGCGGCAATTGAGTCGCGGCGTAGAGTTCGCGGAATAGCACGGTGGGCAATCGCCTTAGTGCGCGCAACGTATAAGAAACCGCGGCCAGTCTGAAAATTCCGCAAGGACATGAACGATTTCGACCGCTTCAAGTTGGCCGTATCCCAGATGGTCAGCAAGCGCCTCACCTGGAACGAGGACACCGGCAAGAATCACGAAGCGCAAACGTACCCTAACTGAAAAAGAAGTGAAGAGGCAGAGGTGTGGCAAAAGGTGATAGCTTTCGATTGGAGGCATGGGAAAATGCTTAGATTTATTGCGGCGGTCGCGTTGTTCTTGGTTGCGCTTCCGTCTCACACCCAGATAGTAAACGCCCCAATGCAAACTGAGGGACTTAACAACGGAAGATTATGGGCGACCCTGCCTGACGCGTCCAAAACGATGTATGTAGCTGGTGCCGTTGACGCGACCATTATGGCTTGCGAAAAAGACGAATGGAAAAAGTTGTTTGCAGCTAACCTTAGCGTGGGCGAGGTGTTGAAATCCCTGAATAGATTTTATGACGAGCCCACGAATGCTCCTGTTCCAGTTACCTATGCAATGACTGTGGTGAAAATGAAGGCGGAGGGTGCATCGGCAGACAGCATTGAAAGAACTACTGCGAACTTACGGCGATTGGCGGCAGGAGCAACTAAGTAGCTAGGTGGCCTTAGGAAGTAGCATCCACTTCTGCTGGCAGAGATGGAATATTATTCCGGTGACGCTATGGTGACGATCTCGGACCCAAACAGAGCAAAACTGGTCCGAAGCTCACACAGCCGAAATCGCTTCTATCCGGCTGTTTGGCGTGGAGTTGTGCGAGTTCTAGCGAAGCACTGCAAAGTGCGCTAAATGGCCTCGAACCCACTTTCACGGCGGTAACGAGGGTTCGAATCCCTCTGG
>JALYIB010000447.1 GCA_030775965.1 Acidobacteriota bacterium
AGCCAGCCCTTGATATCGTCCGCGGTTACCCAAGCGGGCAAATTGCCCAGGAATACGGTAAAACTCATTCGGTGATTGTCTTCAACTCCGTTGGTGGGGGTTTGCTTCGAGGAGGTTGTCCATGAAAGCAATCCTATGCTACCACAAACGTCAAGTGCACAAATAGCCCGTTTTGGCAAGTAGGCGCGCGGGGTTACCGATCGAGCAAGTCAAAGAACTCCGCGTTGGTCAATCTGGCTTGCCGGACGATGCTCTTGACGATGTGCTTCGGCAAGTCAAACCTCTCGTGGTTAGGAATCGTAACGCGACCAGGTTTGGCTGGGTGCTTGAGTTGCACGTGCGAACCGGTTTGCTCGTGAATTACAAATCCGCCCTTCTGCAGCGCTCGAATGACCACGCGCGGCTTCAGGCTGGCGAATTTGGGCGGCATTCCGGACTAGACGGTGACTTTTAGTTCTTCGACGAGAGGTTGACTACGGGCAAATGGATCTTCGGGAATCTCCTCACCGTCTTTAAGCAAGCCGCGCAGATGGCAAACGATCGCATCACGGGCCAATTCGCGGGCTTCTTCGAGGTACCGGCCATAGGTGACGATGCCGGGCAGTGCCGGTACCAGGACCTGATAGCCGCCTTCGGACAAGGCCTCGTAGATAACGGTATAACCGTGTTCGGTCATAAGATCCTCTTAATTCAGTTTAGAGCAGCATGTCAATGGAAGGCGCGCCCGCATGTCGGGGACTAGGATGTCCGGCGCATGCCGCGCGAGTTCTGTTTCGTCGATCAGGCCGGTGGCGACCGCAACGGAGCGCACCCGATTAGCCTTGGCCGCGCGAGTGTCGTTGGGATGATCGCCGATAAGCGCCCCGGGGCTGGTACGATCGATCTACCTCTCGCGACGCGCGTGGCGCAGAGCGATAGCCACCAAGTCCGCGCGATCATGGGCCATTTCAGCAAACGCTCCGAAGCGCAAGTAGCGGCGGAGTCCGGCTCGTTCCATCTTGGTCCAGCCAATGCGCGTGAGGTTGCCCGTGACGAAAGCCGCCGGGATGCCGCGTCGCCATAGTTTATAGAGCAGCATCCGCCCGCCCGGGCAAACTTTGCGGCGCAGATCGGGACAGGTGCGCGGGTAGGAGCGCTGCGCGTACCCGACGATCGCAGGCATATGCCGGCGTATGAGTGCCGCGGATGCGCCTTCGCGGTGGAGCATGGCAGTCAGAATGTCGCGATCAAGCATGCCAGCAACGGGGACGCCCTCTGTAGTCGTTCGGATGCCCCGTGACTTTCTTCACAGCAGCGACCAGAGCTTCACGATGATGCGGTCCCGCGCGGCGCAGCAGAGTGCCGTCGATATCGAAAAGGACGAGGGCTGTGAGTGACACTAGGTCGTCGGTGCGCTGGGGGAGAAGCCAACCTTCCTGATTCGCTCAATTAACGCAACCGGATTGAGATACCAGAACACAATCTTGGACGGGCAGTCAGTGCGGTCGTGGAAAATTCGAAGGCCCCTTGCGAATAGCGGGATTGATCCGTAGGGTTCCAGTGAGATTACATCGCGAGGCAGAAAATCGTAAGTGCCGAGCAAGCCAGATAGTCTCAATCGCGTCGCAGACGCAGTGAGTTTCGCAAAGGGCCATGTTGCATTGACTAAGCCGATTCGTACTCCGCCACTGGAGCTAATTTCTGCCATCACTGGATAAGTATAAGGTAACTGCATCTTTCCAACGGCTGCTAGAATAACGGTGAATGCAAGTCCTGCAAGCCGGCCCGCATAAATTGTTGCTGCTGGAACTCGACCGCGAGTTCATTGAGAACATTGCGCGGCAGGCTGGGTTTGAGTTTCGCTTCGAGGAAGAGTCGCGGCGGGTGCTGTTGGACTTGAACGCCGAAAGCCGGCAGGCGCCGCTGCTGCTGTTTGACGCGGCCGATCCGGCGAACCTGGGGTGGTTTTCGCGCTGCCAGTTCTATGTGGACGGAACCAGCGGGGCGGTGCTGCAGACTCCCATTCAGCTCGCCAATCAACGCGACCGCAGCGGGCGGGCGCTGCCGTGTTCGGTGCGGCTGCAGATCAACAAAGAATTGCCGGCTTCCTTCCGGCTGCCCAACAAAGCTCCGGTGACGGAACAAACCGTGTATTCGGTGCTCTTCAATTTCTTGAACGCGCTGCTGAACACCGGGGTCGGAGTGTGCGGCGGGCCGGTGGTGCAGGCGCTCGCCGGACGCACGGAGCCGCAGGGGAATCGGAATTAAATGGCTACGCTGGGATTCATTGAGTACGTGGACGCGCCTCCCGAAGTGAAGGCCGTTTACGACGACATCATGACCTCTCGGCAGACGGATTACATCAACAATTTTTGGAAAGCGCTGGCGCACGATCCGGCGACACTGCGGCGCACTTGGGAGTCTGTCAAGCAGATCATGGCTCCCGGGGCACTCGATCCGCTGACGAAAGAGATGGTTTATCTGGCGGTCTCGACCAGCAATCAGTGCGGCTACTGCATTGCTTCGCACACCGCCGCGGCCCGCAAGGCGGGCATGTCGGACGCGCAGTTCGCGGAACTGATGGCTGTCGTGGGCATGGCGAATGAAACCAATCGCCTGGTCACGGGCTATCAAGTGGAGATCGACGAGCGCTTCCGCATCTGAATTCTAAAATGCCTAACGTTACTTATATCTCGTCGACCGGCGAGACCACTACAATCGACGTGCCCATGGGCACCACGGTCATGGAGAACGCGATCAAGAACGGCATCGACGGCATCGTTGCCGAATGCGGCGGCGCCATGCTATGCGCGACCTGTCACGTTTACGTCGATCCGGCGTTTGTGGATCTGCTCGATCCCATCGGCGAGGAGCAGGACGAAATGCTAGGCGCGACCGCGGCCGAGCGCAAGCCCAACAGCCGCTTGAGCTGCCAGATCCGCATGAAGCCGCAGTTGGCGGGCCTCATCGTGCGCATGCCTGAGCAACAAACGTAAGCAGCCATGCAAGCCGGCGTGGTGGTTGTGGGCGGTGGGCAGGCGGGGCTCGAAGCGGCCGCTGCGCTGCGCACGCTGGGATACGACGGCACCGTCACGCTGATCTGCGAGGAAGCGCATGCGCCTTATCAGCGGCCTCCGCTGTCCAAGGATTTTCTCACTGGCAAGCAGGAAGTGGACAGCGTGTTTCTGCGCGCGCTGGCTTACTACGAAAAGCATCGCATCGATTTAATCTTGGGCGATCGCGTCACGGAGATCAATCGCGGCGCGCGGCTGGTGCATCTGGCCGGGGGCGGGACGGTTGCTTATGAGCAATTGATTCTGGCGGTGGGCGCGCGCAATCGGGCCTTGCCGGTACGGGGCGAGGAGAACGTGCTGTATCTGCGGTCGCTCGATGAAGCTGTGACGTTGCGGCAACGGTTAGCCGAGTCGCGGCAGGGCGTGGCGGTGATCGGCGGGGGGTTCATCGGACTCGAAGTGGCGGCGGCAGCGCGCGGCGCGGGGAAGCCGGTGACGGTGATTGAGGCGGCTCCGCGGTTAATGGCGCGCGCCGTTTCGCCGCTGCTGGCGGATTTCTTTTTGGACGTGCACCGCGGGCAGGGCGTGGACGTGGTGTTGAATTGCGCGGTGGTGGAAGCGCTGGCGGACGGAGTGGTCGTGAGCGGCGGGCAGCGCATGGAAGCGGATCTCGTGGTGGCGGGAATTGGCGTGATCCCAAATGTGGAACTCGCTCGCGATGCCGGCCTCGCGGTGGACGACGGCATCACGGTGGACGAGTTTTTGCGCACCAGCGATGCGGATATTTTCGCGATCGGGGATTGCGCACACCATCCACGCGCGCGGCTCGAATCGGTGCAGAACGCGGTCGATCAAGCCAAGTGCGTGGCGCGCGCGATCATGGGAAATCCTGCGCCCTACAGCGAGGTTCCCTGGTTCTGGACCGATCAGTATGACATTCGCTTCCAAATGGTGGGATTGGCGGCGGGACACGATCAGTCCGTGCTGCGCGGCAGCATCGAGAGCCGTAAGTTCTCGGTGTTCTATTTCAAGCAGGGGCGGGTGCTGGCCGTCGATTCGGTGAACCGGTTGGGCGATCATCTTGCCGCGCGGAAGTTGCTGGCGGCGGGGACGGCGCTTACGCCCGAACAGGCGGGCGATGAGACTTTCGATCTGAAGAAACTCGCCGCGGCTCAGAGCGTAGGATAATGCTCAATCAGTCCTAGCAAGGGTTCGGCGTAGTCGAGGAAGGCGCTGGTGACATCGTTGCCGGCGGCGTTTCGCCACTCGGCGGGGAAGGCTCGTTCCGCGGAGGCCACGGCTGCTAGGGGCACGGTTCCGCAGCGCGCCGAGTACAGGCTGCCAGGCTCGCGTTGGAGCGTGATCATTACATTGGAAGCGCCGTTGACCGCTGCACTCACAGCGGCTTCGCCGGCTAGGCGGGCTTCGTCCCAATCGAGCTGAGAAAAATACGCTGCCCCGGAGCGGGCGATCAATCCGGGCTTTTCGCTGCGGGCGCGCAGGTTGAGTTTTTCGGTTACTAGCATCGCCAGACGATGCGCCAGGTTCATGGCCAGAGGGCGCCCGGAACTGGGACGCACATCGGCGCCGAACGGCTGCCCGCTTTCGTCGAGTTGTCCTTCGCAAACGGCTACGACGCAGCGGCCGAGGCGGCGGTAGACGCGATCGATATCGTCCAGCAATTTCGCCAGCGGAAGCCGGGTTTCCGGGAAATAAATCAGGTGCGGAGCGTCGTCGGGATCGCGGCGCGCCGCGGCGGTGGCGGCCGCCAGCCATCCGCTGTTGCGTCCCAGGACTTCCATGAATTCCACTTGGCCGGGTAGGGCGCGGTTGTCGGCTCCGATGTCGCGCGCGGCGCAGGCGAAGAAGCGCGCGGCGGTGGCATAGCCGGGCGCGTGATCGGTGTGCGTGAGATCGTTGTCGATGGTTTTGGGAATGCCGATTACGCGGACTCCGCTGCTTTCGCCGATGCGGGCGGCGGCGCCCATGCTGCCGTTGCCGCCGGTGTAGAACAGATACTCGATGCCGCGGGAAACCAAAACTTTTAGAATGGCAGCGAGAGTTTTTTCGTCGACATAACGGCGCGACGTTCCGAGCGCGGACGACGGCGAGAGGGCGATCGCCGCGAGCCGGTTATGATCGAGCGCCAGGAGATCGACGAAGTCCTGGTGGAGAATGCCGTCGATTCCGAAGCGTGCTCCCAAGAGTTGCGCGATGCGCGGATGGCGACGCGTTTCCTCGACTACGCCCAGCAGGCTGGCGTTGACCACGGGCGTCGGTCCTCCACTGTGCAAGACGATTCCGGTGCTCACGAGTTCATGCTAGCTTGGCAGAATGAAATTCGCCATGGCGTTGGCCTTGTATTGCTGGAACGCGGGAGGCGCGGAGATTCCCAAGGGCACGCACGTGCTGCTGCGCATGATGAATTCGATCAGCACGCGCACGGCGGCGGAGGGCAATCAGGTGTATTTGCAGACCGCGACGCCGGTGGCGGTGAACAGCCAGATTGTGATTCCGCCGGGCACGTATGTGCAGGGATCGGTCTCGCATTCGAAACGCAGCGGGCGCGTGAAGGGGCGCGCGGAACTGGGCATACGGCTCGAGACCATGACCTTCGCCGGGGGCAAGATGGTGAAGATTTCGCCGCGGTTGAGCGAAGTCGATTCGGGCGAATCCGGACAAAAGGTAGACGACTCGGAGAGTCAGGTAAAGGCGGCGAGCACGCGCGGAAAAGACGCGGGGCAAGTGGCGATTCTCGCGGGCACGGGCGCCGCGATCGGCGGCTTAGCGGATCGCAGTTTCAAGGGTGCCGGGATCGGAGGCGGCGTGGGTACCGCGGTGGGGCTGGCGAGAGTCTTACTATCGCGCGGCAATGAGGTGGAATTGCGGCAGGGGACGACGCTTGACGTGATGTTCGACCGGGACGTGGTGATCGAGTAACGTTCAGCCGCCGCTTTTGGGCGACCGGCGGCCGCCGGTTTCGCCGGGCAGAAGTACGCGGCTTCCGGGGGCCAGGCGCAACTGGCCTTGCGTGACAACGGTGTCGCCTTCGGAGAGCCCTTTGTCGACTACCAGCTCGGTCTCGCGGCGCAGCCCGATGGTGATGGGACGAACTTCGGCGACGCGGTCGGCATTGATCAGGTAGACGTAGGTGCCGTCTTGCCCGGTCTGCATGGC
This sequence comes from Acidobacteriota bacterium, assembly GCA_030775965.1. Taxonomy (GTDB): domain Bacteria; phylum Acidobacteriota; class Terriglobia; order Bryobacterales; family Bryobacteraceae; genus Palsa-187. Next base: position 6,171 of record JALYIB010000447.1, read on the forward strand.
TTGGTTCGGAATCACCAGGGCGTTCGACTGCGTGGACATCTTCAGAGTTACATTGGCGTATTCGCCGGGCCACAGTTTGCGATTGGCGTTGGGAAAGGTGCCTTTCAGCTTAATGGTCCCGGTGGTGGTGTCGACGTTGTTATCGATGAACGTCAACACACCGTGTTCAGGCGTAGCCAGATCGTCTTGGCCGGCGGCTTCGACCGGAAGCCGCGTGCCCGCCAGGTAGCGCTGGATTTCAGCCAGGCGGTTTTCCGGCACGGCGAAAGTTACGTAAATGGGCTGCACTTGCGCGATGGACAGCACTTCCGTCTGATTCGCGGTGACAATGTTCCCGGCTTTCACGGTGACGTTGCCGGCGCGCCCGTCGAGCGTCGCGTAGATGGTGGTGAAGCTCAACTGCAGTTTGATTTGCGCCAGGTTCGCCGCGTCGGATTGAATCTGCGCCTGCGCGCTTTCAATGGCGGCCTTATCGGCGAGCACTAATTGGGTGAGCGCGTCGGCGCTGGAGGCGAAGCGGTCGCGGTCATCGCGCGAAACTACGCCCTGCGCGAATAGAGCCACATAGCGGTCGGCCGCTTCGCGCGCATATTTTTCGTTGGCGACGTCGCGCGCCAGATTCGCTTGCGCCTGCCCTAGCTGCGCCCGGTCGCGGGAGAGGGTGGCTTCGCCCTGCGCGACTTGCGCCTCAAAAGGACGCGGATCAATTTGAAATAACTTCTGGTTTTTCGCAACGTACTGCCCATCTTGAATGAAAACTTCCTGAATCTGTCCGCTGACTTGGGGGCGGACGGAAACCGTGGACAGCGGCTCTACGTTGCCCACCGCGGTCAGGTCAATGGGCACGGCCTTGCGAACCACTTTGGCGACCTCGACGGATACGGGTCCGCCATCGGCGCCGCTTCCGCCTTTACCTGTCGCCTTCTTGCCCCCGTCGGCTGCCACATCGCCACTTTTGCCGCAGCCCTGGATCGCCACTGACGCGAGTACCAGCGCCAGCAGCCCGAGCGCGGCCAGCCACACACTTCTGGGGGGAAATATATTCGGTTTCACGCGATTCAAATGCCTTCAAACCGGGCCAGTATCCGACGCTTCAGATTAACATAATCGCTCGATTCCGGATGGCCAATGAGGCGCTATGCTAAAAGGCAGGGCCCTCTGTTTTATGTGGCTTTCCCGTTTTCACCCCATCGTCCAAAAATGGTTCACGCAGCAGTTCGCGGGCGTCACTGAGCCGCAGCGGCTGGGCTGGCCGGTGATTCAATCCGGCGAGGACGTGCTGATTTCCGCGCCTACCGGATCGGGCAAGACACTGGCGGCGTTTTTGCACGCATTGGATGAGCTGGTGCGCCGCGCGGCGGCGGGCGAATTGACGGAGGAGACGCGCATCCTTTATGTGTCTCCGCTGAAGGCGCTGAGCAACGACGTGCGCGTGAACCTGGAGATTCCCCTGGCGGGGATGGCCGAGTTGGCTCGTGCCGAGGGCGCGCCGCTGCCGGAAATCCGGGTTGCGGTGCGGACGGGCGATACTCCCATGGCGGAGCGCGCGTTGATGACGCGCAAGGCGCCGCACATATTAGTCACGACCCCGGAGTCCTTGTTTATTTTGCTGACGGCGGAGAAGTCGCGGCAGATGCTGCGCTCGGTGCGCACGCTCATCGTGGACGAGATTCATGCGGTGGCGGGGTCGAAGCGCGGGTCGCACCTGGCCTTGTCGATGGCGCGATTGGAGGCGCTGGCCGAAGGGCGTGTGCAGAAGATCGGGTTGTCGGCGACAGTGAGCCCCCTGGAAGAAGTGGGGCGGTTTTTGAGTGAGCGCGCGCGCCTCGTTCAAGTGGGCCGGCGGCGCGATATGGATATCGCGGTCGAGGTGCCGCGCGATGAACTGGGTCCGGTGGCGAGTAACGAAATGTGGTCGGAGATTTATGACCGCACGGCGGCGCTGGCGACGCAGCATCGGACAACACTCGTTTTCGTGAATACGCGGCGGCAGGCCGAGCGTGTGGCGCAGGCGCTGGGCGAACGGATGGGCGAGGGTGCGGTGCTGCCGCATCACGGGAGTTTGTCGCGAAGATTGCGCCTGGAAGCGGAGCAGCGGCTAAAGCGCGGGGGATTGCGCGCGGTGGTGGCTACGGCGTCGCTTGAATTGGGGATCGACATCGGGACCGTCGATTTGGTGTGTCAGATGGGCTCGCCGCGGTCGATCTCAGTGGCGCTGCAGCGCATCGGGCGCGCCGGGCATTGGGTGGGGGCTAAGCCCAAGGGCAGAATTTTCGCGACGACGCGCGATGAGTTGATTGAATCCGCGGCGGTGATTCGTTCGATCAAACGCGGCGAGTTGGACCGCCTGGAAATTCCGCGCGCGCCGCTGGATATTCTGGCGCAGCAGATGGTGGCAATGGCGGCTTGCGAGGACTGGGGCGAAGACGAGCTGTTCGCGTTTGTGCGGAGAGCTTATCCCTATCGGGATCTTGCGCGACGGGATTTTGACGCGGTGGTCGAGATGCTTTCGGAAGGCATGGCGACGTCGCGCGGGCGTCGTGGGGCGTTTCTGCATCGCGATCAGGTCAACCACCGGCTGCGCGGGCGGCGCGGGGCGCGGTTGATGGCGATCACGAACGGCGGGGCGATTCCGGATAGCGCGCAGTATCAGGTGGTGGTGGAGCCCGAAGGAACCACTGTCGGTACGGTGGACGAAGATTTCGCGGTGGAGTCTCTGGCGGGCGATGTGTTTTTGCTGGGCACGACATCGTGGCGCATCAAGCGCGTGGAAACCGGGCGGGTTCGCGTGGAAGACGCACACGGGGCGGCGCCGTCGATTCCTTTCTGGCGCGGCGAGGCGCCGGGGCGGACGCGCGAGTTGTCCCAGGCGGTTTCGGAGTTGCGCGTGGAGCTTGCGGCGCGCGCGGACGCTGTCGAACTGCTGATGTCGGAAAGCGGCTTGGATCGGTTGGGCGCGGAGCAGGCCGTCGAGTATGTGCGCGCCGGGGCGCGGGCATTGGGGGCGGTGCCCAGCGAAGACACGGTGGTCGCAGAACGGTTCTTCGACGAAGCCGGCGGGATGCAGATGATCGTGCACGCGCCGTTCGGGTCGCGCATCAACCGGGCGTGGGGCTTGGCGCTGCGCAAGCGTTTTTGCCGGGCGTTCAACTTTGAATTGCAGGCGGCGGCTACGGATAACGGGCTGGTGCTGTCGTTGAGCGATCAGCATTCGTTTCCGCTCGAAGTGATCTTCAGTTATTTGCGGCCGGATACGGTGACCAAGGTGTTGACGGATGCGCTGCTGGCGGCTCCCATGTTCGGAGCGCGCTGGAAATGGAATGCGTCGCGGGCGCTGGCAGTGCCGAGGTTCTTGGGCGGGCGCAAAGTGCCGCCGCCGATTCAACGCATGCGGGCGGACGATTTGTTGGCGGCCGTGTTCCCGGATCAGGCGGCTTGCGCCGAAAACCTCGAAGGGCAGATTCGCATTCCGGATCATCCGCTGGTCAACGAGACGATCAACAATTGCTTGCACGAGGCAATGGATCTCGACGGACTGATTGCGATCTTAACGCGCATGGAAGAAGGGAAGCTGCGAACGGTTGCGGTCGACACGCCAGAACCGTCGGTTTTTTCCCACGAGATTCTGAATGCGAATCCCTATGCGTTTTTAGATGACGCTCCTCTCGAAGAGCGGCGCACGCGCGCGGTGCAGTTGCGGCGTGGCTTGCCGCCGGCGGACGCGAGCGGGATCGGAGCGCTGGATCCAGCGGCGATCGCCGAAGTGTCGGAACAATCGTGGCCCCCGGTACGCGATGCCGATGAATTGCACGATGCGCTCTTGACTCTGATCGTTCTGCCTCCGGTGGAGGAATGGCGCGGGTACTATGACGAGCTGGCGCGGGCGGGACGCGCCTCGGCCGTTGGCGGGCAGTGGGTGGCGACGGAGCGGCTGGATCGTGCGGACGATGTGCTGGCGATCTTACGAGGATGGGCGGATTCGATTGGTCCGTTCACGGCGGCGGGATTGGCCGAACGGCTGAACTTGCCCCTGCGCGATGTCGAGATTGCTTTGGCGCAACTCGAGGGCGAAGGACAGATTCTGCGCGGGAATTTTACGGGCCGGGACCACGAGTTTTGTCACCGGCGCATTCTGGCGCGCATTCACCGGCAGACGCTGGGGCGCTTACGGCGTGAGATTGAACCGGTGAGTTCGGCCGGCTTCATGCGGTTCCTGTGCCGGTGGCAGCACCTGAGTCCAGGGGCCAAGTTGCATGGGGTGGATGGGCTGTATCAAGTTTTGAAACAACTCCAGGGCTATGAAATTTCGGCTGCGGCTTGGGAATCGACGGTGCTGCCGGGGAGGGTGCATCAATACGATCCCGAGTGGCTGGACCGGCTGTGCCTGGCGGGCGAGGTGATGTGGGGGCGGCTGTCGCCGCATCCCTCGCTCGAAGCGCTGGGCAGCCGCAAGGTGCGGCCGACGCGAGTGGCTCCGCTGGGAATTTTTCTGCGCGAGGATGCGGCGCGTTTGTTGCCGGCGCCGCCGGAGGTGCAGCAGAAGTGGTCGCACCAGGCGAAGGATGTCTTGGCGGCGCTCGAGCAACGTGGGGCTTCCTTCTTTCACGATCTGGTGCGGGCCACCGGGCGTCTAGCGAGCGAAGTGGAAGACGGGTTGTGGGAGTTGGTGGCGGGCGGGCGCGTGACCGCGGACGGGTTTGAGAATCTGCGGGCGCTGATCGATCCCAAGCGGCGGCGCGGCGAGGGGCGCGGGCGGATGGCGCGTCCACGGCATGCAACGGGGCGCTGGGCGATTCTCGAAACGGGCGCTTCCGGGACGGATGTGGAGTTTTACGCGCGGGTG
>JALYIB010000448.1 GCA_030775965.1 Acidobacteriota bacterium
GGCGTCGGTCGATCCAATGCTTCTCCATCTTGAAGTCCGGGATGCCGTAGCGCAGCAATCCGCCGATGCGATCCGCTTTTTCGTAGACCGTCACCGCGTGACCCGCGCGCGCCAGTTGCTGCGCTGCAGCCAGACCCGCGGGACCGCTGCCGATCACCGCGACTTTTTTCCCGCTACGCACCTCGGGAATTTCAGGCACAATCCAGCCGTGATCATAGGCGTAATCGATGATCGAGCGTTCGATCACCTTTATCGCCACTGCAGGCTCATTGATCCCCAGCACGCACGCCGCCTCACAGGGAGCCGGGCAAATGCGCCCCGTGAACTCCGGGAAATTGTTGGTCGAATGCAGCACCCGCACCGCTTCCTGCCAGCGCCCCTGGTACACCAAATCGTTCCAGTCCGGAATAATATTTGTGAGCGGACACCCGGTGTGGCAGAACGGAATCCCGCAATCCATGCAGCGCGCCCCTTGCTGCTGAATTTTTTCGATGGGAAAGTCCTGATAAATTTCAAACCAATCGTTGACGCGCTCCGCCACCGGCCGCCGCGTAGGCAGCTCGCGCGCATACTCCATGAAGCCCGTGATTTTACCCATGCGTCACTTTACCCATGCGCCGCGACCGCCCTGCGGGGAATGCCCAGCACGCGTTTATACTCGTGCGGAAATACTTTGACGAATTTGGGCAGCAGCGAATCCCAATTCTCTAAAATCCAATTCGCCCGCGCGCTCCCCGTCTCTTCCGCGTGGCGCGCGATCCAATAGCGCAAGTCTTCAATGTCCTTGGCCTCTTCCACCGGCTCCAAGTCCACGCTCGCCGGATTGCACCGCGTCTTTGTGAAGTCGCCGGTTTCGTCCAGCACAAACGCGATCCCGCCCGTCATGCCCGCCGCGAAGTTCTTGCCCGTCTCGCCCAGCACCATTACCAGCCCTTTAGTCATGTACTCGCAGCCGTGGTCGCCCACGCCTTCCACAACGGAAGTCGCGCCCGAATTACGCACCGCATAACGCTCGCCCGCGACGCCGTTAAAAAACGCCTCGCCCGACGTCGCGCCGTACAGCACCGTATTCCCAATCAAAATATTCTTCTCCGGAGGGAACGTAGAATTGCGCGGCGGATACACAATCAGCTTCCCGCCCGAAAGTCCCTTGCCCGCGTAATCGTTGCTGTCGCCTTCGAGCTCTAAGGTCACGCCATGCGCCAAAAACGCACCGAAACTCTGCCCAGCCGAGCCGCTGAACGTGAAGTGAATCGTCTCCGCCGGCAACCCCGCCCCGCCGTACTGGCGCGCAATCTCGCCCGACAGCATCGCGCCGACAGTGCGATCCACATTGCGAATCGGCAGCTTGAAATCCACCGCCGTGCCATTCTCCAGCGCCGGCTTGGCCAACTCAATCAGCCGGTTGTCGAGCGCCGCCACCAGTCCATGATCTTGCTTAATCGTGCACCGCCGGCTCACGCGCCCCGGCACCGGAGGCGTAAACAGCAGTTGCGAATAATCCAGACCCTTGGCCTTCCAATGATCCAGCGCCGGACGCATCTCGATCATGTCCGCGCGCCCGATCATCTCGCTCATCTTCTTGAAGCCCATCTTCGCCATCCACACGCGAATTTGTTCGGCGACGAAGAAGAAATAGTTGATCACGTTCTCCGGAGTCCCCGTGAACTTCTTGCGCAGCGCCGGATCTTGCGTGGCAATCCCCACCGGGCAAGTATTTAGATGGCATTTGCGCATCATGATGCAGCCCATGGCCACCAGCGGAGCCGACGAGAAACCAAACTCCTCCGCGCCCAGCAGCGCCGCGATCACCACGTCGCGCCCACTTTGCAGCTTGCCGTCCGTCTGCACGATGATGCGGCTGCGCAGATCGTTCATCACCAGAACCTGCTGCGTTTCCGCCAGTCCCAGCTCCCACGGAATCCCCGCGTGCCGCAGCGAGGTCAGCGGAGCCGCCCCCGTGCCGCCATCGTAACCACTGATCAGAACCACGTCCGCGTGCGCCTTGGCCACGCCCGCCGCCACTGTTCCCACGCCCACTTCGGCGACGAGCTTCACGGAAATACGAGCCTTCGGATTCACGTTCTTCAAATCGTAAATCAATTGCGCCAGATCTTCGATCGAATAAATATCGTGATGCGGCGGCGGCGAAATCAGTGGCACGCCGGCAATCGAATGCCGAACGCGGGCAACTACCTCGTCCACCTTGTGCCCGGGAAGCTGGCCGCCCTCGCCCGGCTTCGCCCCCTGCGCGATTTTGATCTGCAGCTCGTCCGCGTTCACCATGTAATTGGTGGTCACGCCAAACCGGCCCGAGGCCACTTGTTTGACCGCGCTACGCGCCCAGTCGCCGTTAGGCCGGCGCTCGAAGCGCGCCTCATCCTCGCCGCCCTCGCCCGTGTTCGAGCGCCCGCCCATGCGGTTCATGGCGATCGCCAGCGTCTCGTGCGCTTCTTTGCTGATGGACCCGAACGACATCGCCCCCGTCGCAAAGCGCTTGACGATTTCCGTAGCCGGCTCCACCTGCTCGATGGGCACTGATTTCTTCGCCGTCTTCAACTCCATCAGCCCGCGCAGCGTGCACAGATCGCGATTCTGCTTGTCGATTAAATCCGTGTATTCCTGAAACGTCTCGAAACTCTGATTGCGCACCGCGTGCTGCAGCTTGCTGACCGACAACGGATTCAGCGAATGAAACTCGCCGCGCACTCGGTATTGATAAGCCCCGCCCGGATCGAGCTCCGTTTCCGATTGCGTGAACGGCTTATAAGCGTGCGCATGCTTCATCTGCGCCTCGCGCGCCAGCACTTCGAGCCCCACGCCTTCGATGCGCGAAGAAGTTCCCGTAAAGTATTTGTCGATCAAACTCTGGTTCAATCCGATCGCCTCGAACACCTGCGCGCCGCGATAACTTTGCAGCGTCGAGATGCCCATTTTCGAAAAAACTTTGAGCAGCCCCTTGTTGATTGACTTCTTAAAGTTTTTCAGCGCCGTCTCAAACGTTACCTTGGACAGCCGCCCTCGCTGCACCATGTCTTCCAGCGTCTCGATTGCCAGGTACGGATTCACCGCGCTCGCCCCGTAGCCGATCAGCAATGCGAAATGCATCACCTCGCGCGGCTCGCCCGATTCAATGATCAGCGCCACCTGCGTCCGCGTCCGCTCGCGCACCAGATGGTTGTGCAGCGCCGTCAATGCCAACAGCGATGGCACCGGAGCAAAATCTTTATCCACGCCGCGGTCGCTCAAAATCAAAATGCGGTAGCCGTCACGAACGGCCTGATCCGCCCGCCGGCAAATTCCGTCCAGCGCCCCTTCCAGCCCGGCCTCGCCGTCGGCAGCCCGGTACAGCGTCTGAATCGTAGTCGCCAGAAAATCGCCCCAGCTCACGCGGCGCAGCTTCTCCAGATCCAGATTGGTCAGGATCGGATGCGGCAGTTTCAGCGTGTGGCAATGCATCGGCGTTTCTTCCAGAATGTTGCGCTCCGTGCCGATGTAGCTGGTGAGAGACATCACCAGCTCTTCCCGTATGGGATCGATCGCGGGATTGGTGACCTGCGCGAACAGTTGCTTGAAGTAGTTGAACAGCGATTGCGGCCGGTCCGACAAACACGCCAGCGGCGTATCGACGCCCATCGATCCGATAGGTTCTTCCCCGTTGGTCGCCATCGGCGCCAGGATCATTTTCAAATCTTCGTCGCTATAGCCGAAAGCCCGCTGCCTGGTCAACACCGTCTCCGGATCGAATCCGTAAACCCGCGGCGGCTGCGGCAATTGCTCCAGCGTAAGCTGCTTGGCCTTGAGCCATTCGCCATAAGGCTGCCGCGAAGCCAGCATGTGCTTGATTTCTTCATCCGGCACAATGCGATGCTCTTCCAGATTCACCAGCAGCATGCGCCCCGGCTGCAGCCGGCCTTTGTATTGCACTTCCTCCGGCTTGATCGGCAGCACGCCCGTCTCGGATGCCAGAATCAATTCGTTGCTGGTCGTCACCATGTAGCGCGCCGGACGCAGTCCGTTGCGGTCGAGCGTTGCCCCCAGCCACTTGCCATCCGTGAACGCCACCGCCGCCGGACCGTCCCACGGCTCCATCAACGACGCGTGATATTCGTAGAACGCCCGCTTGTCGTCGGGCATCGTGGTGTCGGCGTCCCAGGCTTCCGGAATCAGCATCGCCATCACGTGCGGCAACTCGCGCCCGGCCAGCGTCAAGAGCTCCACCGCGTTATCCAGGCAAGCCGTATCGCTGCCGCCCGGACGAATCACCGGAAAAATCTTCGACAGATCCTCGCCGAACAAATCGGACTTCAGCACCGACTCGCGCGCATTCATCCAGTTGACGTTGCCGCGCACCGTATTGATCTCGCCGTTATGGCAGATCATGCGATAGGGATGCGCCAGTTGCCACGTCGGAAAAGTGTTGGTCGAAAACCGCTGATGCACCATGCATAGCGAGCTTTTGGCCAGCGGGTCCGCCAACTCCGTATAGAAATCCGAGATCTGCGGAGCCAGCAGCAGCCCCTTATAGATGATCACCCGCGACGACATCGACGGCACGTAGAAAAATCCCTTGTCGTCAAATTCGCTCGCCGCGATCTCCAGATCCGCGCGCCGCCGGACCACGTACAGCTTGCGCTCGAACTCATCCTGCGTCATGGGCCGTCCGTCGGCGCCCTCGCCCTTTTGAATGAAAATCTGCTCGATATAAGGTTGCGTCGCGCGCGCCTGCCGCCCAATCGCATCGCCATGCAGCGGCGTATCCCGCCACCCTAAAACCGTCAACCCCTGTTCGCGCGCAATCCGCTCGACGATTCCTTCGCACAATAACCGCTGGGCGTTCTCCACCGGCAGAAACATCATGCCCACGCCGTACTCGCCCGGCTCCGGCAGCGTGAAGCCCAACTTCGCGCACTCCCGCGCAAAGAATTCATGCGGGATTTGGATCAGCACGCCCGCGCCGTCGCCCGTGTCCGGATCGCATCCGCAAGCGCCGCGATGTGTCAGATTGATCAGGATCTGGATGCCTTTTTGCACGATCTCGTGCGTTCTGTGGCCATCCAGATTCACCACGAAGCCCATGCCGCAGGCATCGTGCTCATGACGCGGGTCATAGAGTCCCTGTTTTTCGGGAGGGTAGGGCATGGTTCAGAATACCTTAGTCAATAATATCACGTCAACAGAATTTACAATCTTGCAATATTAGCCACAGTGATGTTACGCTAGGTCCCAGTGGACTACGAGAACCTAAAACTTTTCCGAGATATCGCTCAAACGAGGAGCTACAGCCGCGCCGCCGCCATGAACCAGGTCAGCCAGTCGGCGGCCAGTCAGCACGTCCAGGACCTGGAACGGGCGCTTGGTATTATTCTACTCGACCGGTCAACCCGCCCCCTGGTCGTCAATGCGGCTGGCCAATTGTA
>JALYIB010000449.1 GCA_030775965.1 Acidobacteriota bacterium
CAATAGGACGCTACGGCACTGGCGGCGGTAGAGCATTCCGGACATCGTTTCAACACGTGAACTGGCCCTCTTTCCATCTGCTTTCAAGCTACGCAAATTTAAAGAACGGGTCGATGGACTCAGGGAGCTAGGCAATACTAGTACTCTGAAATCGCAAGCCGGCGGCGCGGGGAGGCACCAAAAAGGAGTACAGAATACCGCTATCCAGGATCTCTGGTTCATGCCGTCGCAACCATTCCGGCACCAGGTTAAGCAGGAAAATTTAACTCGATCGTAACGCCGTTTGGATCTTCGAGGAAAAGCTGCGCGAGGTTCATGCTGGCGACCAATCTTTCGCGGTAGGCGCAACCGGCCGCGGTGAAGCGGGCCTTCATGCCGGCCAGATCCTGTGCCGCGAAAGCGACGTGGTCGATACTGCCGGTCTCATCGGCCTCCGTCAGCGCCCTCTCGCCGAGATGATCGATCAGAGGCTGCGGGTTGGCGCGGTCGATGCCCACCACATGCACCACAGCGTGTCCGCCGTTGTAGAGCCAAATGCCTGGGAACTTGAATTCAGGGCGCGGACCTGTTTCGAGACCCAATACATCAATGTAGAAACGCTCGGTCTCGGCAAGCCGAGTGGTGCGGATGGAGTAGTGATCGAGCTTCCCAAGCGACATCCTTCACATCATACTGCGACTGGCGTTATCCTGCGCTGTATCAATGCCGGTCGAGCTCGTGGCGCTGTGGGCGGCTCGGCTCCGGCAAGTATGCGGAATTGGTAGCGAGCCGAGACGCCCATGCCTCTAAGTTATCGGTGGAAGCGGCCCACCAGCAGGCCTTTGCCCAGAATGTGACCTTGCATCGCATTCAGCACGTCCGCGCGTGTGGCATCGGCGCCCAAATCAAGCTTGGTATCGAGCGCGAACAGTTCGAAGGTATAGTGATGATAAGGACCCTGCGCGCCCGCGCCCGGACCCATGAAGCCCACTGCTCCGCGGAGATTCTTGGCCTGCACTGTGCCGTCCGGCAGCATGGCGCTGCTGGTGGGAACGTTTTCGGCAAGCTCGCGTGCGCTTCCTGGAATATTGAAGGCCATCCAGTGCAGTACGTCGTCGGTCTTCTTCTGGATAGCGACATCGGGATCGTGCAGGATCAACGCGAAGGTGACGGTTCCATTGGGTACGTTAGTCCACTCGAGTTTCGGCGAGATCGCCGCCGGACCGGCCAATTGTGTGTACTTGTCGGGGATGACGTCGCCATCTTTGAAGGCGCTGGAGGTCAACGTCAATCCGGGAGGCGCGGGCGCCTTGGTCTGATTCCCTTTATCCTGCGCCAATACGGGGCCCAGGCCCAGCGCCAAAAGCGCGGCGCTGACGGGGATGCGGGCTATGATTTTCATATGTAAACCTTTCTGATATGAAATGGTACACATTCCCTGGAGCACTCACAAGTAGCCAGTAGCGAGGAGACCGATCATGATCGTGCGCAGTCCTTTCGCTTTCAAATAACTTGCGGGTTCCAGGGTTCCGCGTGCCAGAATATCAAGTCCCGGCGCCTGGGTTGGACCGGAACGCAATCTGATTTGTGGTTTGATAGTAGTGGTATGACCCCGGTGGCCGTCGCCAAGTAAGAATCTATGCATCCACGCTATCGTTTTTTGATGCTCGTTTTCGCAGCTCTCGCCATTCTCGCTCCCAAGGGATTTGCGAGCGGAGCCAACGATTCCCACAAGTCCATTTACAAATCCAAGAAGATCAAGCGCTACAAACCCGCCAAGATAAAACGCAACAAGGCGCCCAGGATCGACCGAAAGAGCAACCAGATCCGTTGAACTAAAGAGGCGGGCCTTCCTTGCACCGCTGAGCGAAAACCGAACCTGGGCGCGACCGTCCCGCGAACCTCGGATGGCAAGCCCGCCTGTGCTGACTATGCACGGCGAGCGGCAGGGCGGAGGTTGGCGTGCCGGTTCCGTAGGCCGCTATTTCTTTTGCTGCGGGCGGGGTTCGGAGGCCGGCGGGACAACGTTCTTTGCGCGCAGATAGATAACCATGCTTCCGTAAATCTCATTGTTATGGGCGTAGTTGAGGGTCAGCAGGCCCATGCGCAGGTTGCGGGTCTGGCGTCCATTTTCCTGCGTGATGTCAATCACCTCAATGCCGGAAGCGTCGGTTAATGCACTATAGACGCCATCGCAGTAAGAAAACGCGTCGTTCAGTACCTTCAATACTTCTGCTTTCGTTGTGAGCGCATCGAGGTTGCCGGGGTTGGGATTCTTTTCACCCTTCGCCTGGGAACACCACAAGAAGTTGTAGGCGGCCACGTGCGTCACCTGCTGGCCGAAGGTACGCACTTCCGGTTGCGCGCCGGGGCGCATTCCGTAATTTTCTTCCGGCATTTTCTCAGCAGTTCGCACAATATTGTTGCGATTCCCGGTGTAGGCGTTGCGCAACCAGGTGGACATCGGATTGGCGGCATCCGGTGCGGCTTGAGCGAAGCCGAAAACCGCAAGCAGGGGCAGGAGTAAGAGGATTAGTT
>JALYIB010000450.1 GCA_030775965.1 Acidobacteriota bacterium
ATACATGGCCGTCGGATCTTTCACCATCTCCCCCAGCTTGAAAGCCGGGAACGGCGAAACCGGCGCCACGATCGCGTCCACGTGTTCGAAAGCTTGCTCGAAGTCCTGCGTGATCAAGCGGCGCGCCTTCTGCGCCTGCAGATAGTAAGCGTCATAGTATCCGGCGCTCAACACGTAAGTCCCCAGCATGATCCGGCGCTTGCACTCATCGCCGAATCCTTCATCGCGCGTCAAGCGGTACATGTCCGCAAGCGTGTTGGCCGTCCCCGCCCGCGTGGTGTAGCGGACCCCGTCGTAGCGCGCCAAATTCGCGCTAGCCTCCGCCGTTGCAATGATGTAATAAGCAGCGATCGCGTAGGGCGTGTGCGGCAACTGTATATCCCGCACCTGGCAGCCGAGTTTCTTCAACTCTTCAACCGCCGCCATCACCAGGTCGCCCGTCTCGCTCGCGAGCCCGGCAAAGTATTCGCGCGGCAATCCCAGCTTCATGCCCTTCACATTGCCGTCGAGCGCCGCGACGTAATTCGGCACCGGCGCCAACGCGGAAGTGGCGTCCATCTGGTCATATCCCGCAATCGCTTCGAGCAACCGCGCCGCATCGCGCGTCGTTTTCCCAAACGGCCCAATGTGATCGAGCGAACTCGCGAACGCCGTCAATCCATAGCGCGAAACACGTCCGTAAGTTGGCGTGACTCCGCTAATCCCGCAAAACGAAGCCGGCTGCCGGATCGATCCCCCCGTGTCCGACCCCAGCGATACCAGCGCCGTTTCCTGTGCGATCACCGCCGCCGATCCGCCGCTCGACCCGCCCGGCACGCGATCCAGCGCCAGCGGATTCCGCACCGGCCCGAACGCCGAATTCTCATTCGACGATCCCATCGCGAACTCATCGCAATTGGTTTTGCCCAAAATCACGCCGCCCGCCTGCTCCAGCCGGATCACCGCCGTTGCATCGTAAGGCGGAACATAATTCGCCAGCAGTTTCGACGCGCAAGTAGTCCGCAGACCGCGCGTGACGATGACATCCTTCACCGCGATCGGCACTCCCGCCAGCGCCCCCGGCTCTTCTCCGCACGCGATCTTCGCATCCACCGCCCGCGCCGCCGCCAGCGCCCGCTCCTGAGAAAAGGTCAGGTAAGCGTTGGTCTTGGGATTCTCCGCCTCCGCGTAAGCCAGCGCCTGCCGGGTCAGTTCTTCGGCGCTGAATTGTTTCGCCAGCAGCCCAGCGCGAATCGACTCGATACTCAGCCCATGTAGCGGACTGCTCATCGCTCAATCACTCTCGGCACCTTGTAATATCCGCCGCCGGTCACCGCAGCGTTCGCCACCGCCTCCGCATTCGTCAGCGTCGGCCGCTCCTGGTCTTCGCGTAGCGTCGCGGTTTCTTCCGCGTCGAACAACACCTGCGCCATCGGTTCCACGTTGCTGGTATCCAGCTCGCTGAGCTTATCGATGTGCGTCAAGATCCCATCGAGATCCTGCGCCATGCGCGCCACTTCGTCATCGCGCAGCGCCAGATTCGCCAGATCCGCCACCCGCCGTACTTCCTGTTCCGTAATCTTCAAGCCGTTTCCTTTTTCTGCGATTGCCGGTAAAGCAGCCCCATCACCGGATCGTGAATGCCTTCCACCCCAGGCCGCGCCGCCTCCGCCCGCTGCGGCGCTAACTTGCGCGGCATGGGACGAAAATCGATTTCCGTCACCAGCGCCTCGCCCATTTCCTTATGCAGATTCCGCAGCAGATGATGACGCAGCGTGTTCAGTTGCCGCTGCCACAGCATGTCTTCCACCTCCACCACCAGCGTTCCGCGCACCAAGCTTGTCGCGCGCGTTTTGAGGGCCGTGTACTTGCCCGCCGCCACCGGCCAAGCCATCTGCGCCCGCGTCTCCGGATCGGTGATCCCCGGCGAAACTTTCATTTTTCTGACGACACGGCCAGCGCGTTCCATAAGCTCCATTGTCCGGGGGGAGACTCGATTTTAGCATGCCCTGAATGTTATACATGACGTTTGCCCGAACTCATTCTAGCGTCGCAGTCCCCCCGCCGCCGCGAACTATTAACGGTAGCCGGATTCCATTTCTCCGTCCGCGCGAAACCCATCGAAGAAGTCCGTGAAGACGCCGAAGATCCCGTTCTCTATGTCCGCCGCCTGGCCCGCGCCAAAGCCGCAGCCGCCTGGGAGCGTCCCGGTGAAATCATTTTGTGCGCCGACACCACCGTGGCCATCGATGACCAAGTCCTGGAGAAGCCCGCGGATAAAAATGATGCGAGCGCCATGCTGCGTCTGCTTTCCGGACGCGATCATACCGTCATCACCGGCATCTGCCTGATGCATGACCGCGGCGCGATCGTCGATCACTCGTCGACAATAGTCCGCTTCGCCCCTCTCACCGATTCCGAAATCGAAGACTACGTCGCCAGCGGCGAGCCCATGGACAAAGCCGGCGCCTACGCCATCCAGGGCCTCGCTTCGAAATTTGTCGAGAAGATCGACGGCTGCTACTTCAACGTGATGGGCTTGCCGCTATCGCTGTTCTACCGCCACTGGAAGATGCTAACTGCGCCCGAATAAGCCCTTCCACTTGCGCAGCACCAACTCCACCAGATTCGCCAGCACCGCCAACCCCAGCAATCCGGGCCACAGTTGCAGCGTCGAGGCCAGCGTGCGCGCCCCCGGATCGAACACCGCTTTGGGCGCAGGCTCAAATCGCCCGCCCGTGAACTCGGCCACTTGCTTTAATAAGGTTTGGTTTGACCCGTACTCCGTCAGTTCCGCTTCCGGCCGGTACAGCCCCACTTCCGGGAACGCCGGCGTGTCCATCAACGGCCGTACGCGAAACAATCCCTGACGCGCCCCAATCGCCAATCTCCCGCGATACACACCCGCGCCCACCTTGATGACATCCATTGGCTTCTTGAACCCATCCGGCCCGATCGCGTAAATGGCCGGCACTTCCTTAGGTTCGTCCACGCCCGCGCCCAGGCGATAGTTGGCCACCAGATCCCCATTCGCGCTGTCGTACTCCACCGTCGCCTCCCCCGCCTGCGTGCGCGGCAACAGGTTGCGGCTAAGATTCGTCCAGAACTTGTCGAAGCCTTTCCAAGCCACCCACTCCGCAGCCCAACGCGCCTTGGCGTCCGATGTAAATACAGCCGACCGTCCCAAGCCATACTGCCAGCTCACCAGCAACGGTTCGTGCTGATCGAAGCGCAGAATCGTTTCCGCCGAGGGCTTCGCTTCAAAGCGGACATAGCCTTTGAGCGGCGGCGCCGCCTCAATATTCAGCCCCTCCAGGATTTCCGTCTGCTTGGCGACTTGCGCCGCCAGCGGCTTTTCCACCGCGGTTGTGCCCGTGTGCTCCATCACATCGCGCAGCACGATCTGCTCCAGCCCATTCGGATCCTTCAGGAAATAAAACTTCCCCTCCCCCAGGTTCGCCACCATCTCCAGATATTCGCGATGCACGTCCGCCCCCAGCCCGATCGTTGAAATCGTGACCTGATGTTCCTTGGCCTCACGCGCCAGCGCATAGCTGTTGCCTTCTTCCGAAATTCCGTCCGTCAGCAGCAGAATATGACGATAAGTCGCTTCCACCGGCAGAACCCGCTGGTACGCCTCCGTCAATGCCGGCGCGATCTGCGTGCCGCCATCGGGCGTGATCCCCGCGATCAGCGAGTTGATCGCGCGCGGATCGTCCGCTTTCCGGATCGGCACCACCCAGCGGAATGAATTATCGAATATCAGCACTCCCACTTGGTCGATAGGCCGCAGATTCGCCACCAGCCCCGTCGCCGCCGCCCGCGCCAGTTCCATCTTCGGACCCTCCATCGACGAGCTTTTGTCGATGATCAACACCACCACCGTGCCCTCCGCCGACTGTGGAGGCAGCAGCCTCGCCGGCAGCGCCCGATCCAGCGCATCCTCCGGCTTTTTCTTCGTGTCGTAGACGTTGCGCTCGCCGCCGATCACCAGCAGCCCGCCGCCTTGCTTGACATACTTCTCCAGATCGGCCTTGCGCGCCGCCTCGATTTTCTCCAGATCCCAGTTGTTCAGCAGCACCAGCTGGTAGTCCGTGAAATTAATTCCAGCGATGTCATTCACGCGCGTCACGTCGAACTGCGCCGCCGCCAACGCTCCCGGCAAAGCGTTGTCCAGCCCCGGCGGATCTTCAGAAACATACAACGCCTTGGGACGCCGCAGCATCACCGCCTGATCCACCTGCACATCCCCCGCGCCCTGGGCGCGAACCGCGACGGTGAGATCCAGCGCCCCCGGCGTATCGAGGCTCGCATGCATGCGAATCGGATTCACGCCTCCGCCCAACGTCACCTGCGTCGTGCCCAAGGATCGCCCTTCCGCCGACAGTTCCACTTCCGCCGCCATTTTCGCGGGAGCCGACACCGCTAGATCGATCGCGAACTGCTCCCCCGTAAACGCATTCATCGGCAGACTCACCGCTTCCAGCCGCAGCGCCGGCCGCTCGCGCCCTTGCATCGCGAAGGTGTCGATAGGAATCCCCGCCTGCCGCGCCTGCCACGCCGCCCGCGCGATGCTGCCCTTGTTCTCCTCGCCGTCGGAAATCAACGCCAGCCGCGGCAGCATTCCGGAGGGCAGGGAACTGATCGCCTCGCGCACCGCCGCTTCCAGATCGGTCGATCGCCCGTCAGCCCCCGAAGTCAGCCGCAGCTTCCAAGGCTTCTGGTTTTCCGTCAGATCCGCCATGCGAGTCGAGCGCGCAAACGGAATCACGCGCAGCGCGTTGCTGCCGCGCGCATCGTCCAAATCCGATGCGATCTTCGAAGCGCGTTCCAAATCCCGCGGCGACACGCTCGCCGACGTATCCACCAAAACTCCAACAGCAACTTTGCTAGTCGAAATGCTCAACCGCGGCTGCGCCAGCGCCAGCAGGATCAGCGTGAACGTCGCGACTTTCAACGCCAGTCCCAGCTTGCGAGTGATGCGCCGGTACTCGAAATATCCCCAAGCCAGCGGAATCCAAGCCAGCAGCAACACCCAATCGCGGTCGAAACTCATGACGCTTTTCTCCCGCGCAGCCGTTCCCCTAAACTCAGCGAAGCCGCGCGCGGCGTCCACCGCACCATCCGGCTGCGCCCATAGAGCAGCCAGTCCGTGAACAATCCCAGTCCCCCCGCCAGCGCCAGCCACGGCCACGGATTCGGTGGAGCCGGCTCCGCCACCGTCCCCCGCCGTATCCCCCGCGCCGCGTTCGCCGGAGGACGCCACGCCGTATCGCCCACATCCGGCAGTGTCAGCGAATAAACCGTTTCCCGATCGCCCGTGATCACGCGAACATTCCCCGGCGCGCCCGCGAAAAATCGCAAGCTGTTGCCTTCGACAGTGAAGGGCAGCGGCCGTTGATCGGCGCCCAACACTTTAACAGCGGACGGATTGACGCCGCTCTCCAGCGCCACATTCACCGTACCCACCGTCCCCGCCTGCACATCCGACCGCCGAAAAACCTGCGGAGCCATCCAGCGCAGCAGGTTCGCCATCAACAGCGGCGTAGCCAAATCGTATTTCGTCGCCGAGCGCACCGGATCGAACCCCAGCGCCGCCATCTTCACGGCTCCCGCGCGCTCCACTACCACCGGACCCCGCGCTGTCTCCGCCACCGCCTGATCCCCCGGCGCCAAGTTAAAGACCTCCGTCGACGCCAACGCCACATCCTTTGTATAGAGCCCCGCCCCCAGCGCCGTTTCCTGATGCCACGTTTCCAGTTTGACGTTCGCCGCAGTCGAGCGAATCGCGAACGGCGACCCCGCCGGTGGCTCAATCCAAATCGACGCCGCATTTTTAGGCGCGTCTTTAGGAACAAAGCGGTCGAACACAACGATATCGGCCGCCGCCCGCGGATCGAAGTTCGTGGGCACATCGAAAGTAGCTTCCACCTGCGGACTCCCCGCGAGCAGCGGTCGCAACAGGTCCGGCTCCGGCGAGTACACCGCCACGCGCAGCGGTTTCCCGATGGGCACTTCGATCGCCGCAGCATCGTCCTGCGGAAAGGCATCGCCGCGCCCGTTAGTGGAAGTAACGCGCGCCTCCAGCAACCCCGCCTTCTTCGCTTGAAACGTGAACGTCGCCTGCGCTTCCGAGCCCGCCGCCAGCATCATCGTCTGGCTGCCCGCCGCCGTCCCCGCAAATTGCAGGAGCAGAGTAATCTCGCGAGCCTTCTGCCCGTCGTTGCGCAATTCAACGAAAGCTTCCCACGCCTCAGGCCCGGTTGCAGAACGCCGCACCCCCAACTTCCGCAATCCCACATTTTCCCCGTTCGACGGAATCGTAATCACCCGCAAGTTCGCCGGCGCCGCGATTTCATTTTCCTGCTTGGGAATCCGCGCCGCACCCACCAAGACAATCTCGCCCGCCCTCTGCGATTGCAATTTCTGCGCCTGCTGCGCGAACTCCAGCGCTTGCTCCAGATTCAACGCCGACGTGCTGGGCCGCGACCGCCGGATCGCCTCCGCCACCGCGCTCTTATTGGATTCGAACTGCGTCACCGGCGTCGCCAGCGCATCCGCCCGCACCAGCATTACCCGGTCCGCTGGCGGCAGTGAATTCACGTAAACCAGCGCCGCGTTCTTCGCTTGATCCAGCAAAATTCCCTGGCGCGCCCGCGCCCCCATCCACGCCGAAGTGTCCAGCAGCAGCACGTGATCGCGCGACGCGCCCAGGTCCCCAAACCGCGGCCCCGCAATCGCCAGCAGGAGCAAGATCATGCTCACAATCTGCAGCAGCAGACTCCACGGTTGATGCACGCGCCGCTTATGCTTTAGTTCCTCCGGCAACTTGCCCGCCGTCCAAAACCGCAGCGTCGCCACCACCTGCCGCCGCTTCGCGCGATCCAGCAAATACAGCGCCAGGATACCGGCGGAGACAATCCCCGACAGCCCCAGCAGTTCCCCGGAACTGAGGTTCAGAAAATTCACGCGTTACTGCACGGCGCCAGCCCGCACCATCGGCCCAAAAATCGCTTCTTCGATGGGAATCGATGTCGATAACCCAACATAGCGCCCGCCATTGCGCAGCGCCACGTTGCGCAATTGCAACGCGAATTCATCGAACGCCGCAACATAACGCGCCCGTGCCGCGTCATCGAACGCCAGTTGCACTCGTGTCCCCGATTCGGCGTCCTCCAGATCCAACTCGCCATCCCACGGCGGCTCCCGATCCTCGTCCGCCCAAACATGGATCAGGATCGCTTCATGGCCGAAATCCGTCAGATACTGCAACGGCTTCTCGCATCCCGCGTCGTCCAGAAAATCCGAGATCACGATCGCCAGCCCGCGCTGCGGATACCGCGAAATAAAATCGCGCGTAATGTCGAAGAACTTGGTCGAGCCCCCGGGTTTCAGCGCCTGTAAATAATTCGCCACCGGCTGAAACCTCTGCCGCCCCCCGCCCAGCCTCAGCGGATCGCCCAGCTTCTCCGCGAAGGGCTGCAGATAAATGGAATCCAGCCGCACCAGCGCGACATAACACATCGCCGCCGCCAACTTCCGTGCGTAATCGAATTTCGAAAGCGCGCTCTTGCTGCCGCCGGTTGTTCCCCCTGTCACCATGGACCGGCTGATGTCCACGAGCACCCGCACCGGAATGCGCGGCTCCAGTTGGAACATCTTGAGGAACATTTTTTCCAGGCGCAGATACGCGCGCCAGTTGACCGCCCGCAAATCGTCGCCGTGATGAAATTGCCGGTGGTCCAGAAACTCCTGCCCCGGCCCCGCCGAACGCGAAGTGTTATGCCCGCCCACCACGCCAGGCAACGATTTTTGCCACTGAATCGCCAGCCTCTCCAGTTTTTCGAGCAGCGGAGTGTCGATCAGCAGCCCGTTTTCCGCCACCGCTTAGACCTTGGCACCCGCCTGCGCCGCCACCACGTGGGGGATGATCCGATTCAAAATCGTCTCCGGCGTCTGCCCCTCGGCATGCGCGTCGAAATTCAAAATGATGCGATGCCGCAACACTGCCGCCGCCACGGTCTGCACGTCCTCAATCGCCAAATGCAGGCGCCCGCGCATCAGCGCCAGCACTTGCCCGCACTCGACCAACGCCTGCGCCCCGCGTGGCGAACTGCCGAAGCGGATAAACTTTTTCGCAAGCTCGTGCGACTCACTCGAGTCCGGCTGCGTCGCCATCACCAGATCGATGGCGTAACTCTGCACATGCGGCGCCACCAGCACATCGCGGCACACCCGCCGCAGCTCCAAAATTTCCTCGCGATTCAAAATCGCCCGCAGATGCGCTTCTTCCTTCTGCGTCGTGCGCGTGACGATGGCGCTCAAATCCTCGCGCGACGGATAGCGCACCAGAATCTTCATCAGGAAGCGGTCGAGCTGCGCCTCCGGCAGCGGATACGTGCCCTCCATCTCGATTGGATTCTGCGTAGCCATCACCAGAAACGGAGCCTCTAGCTCATGCGTCGTGGTGCCGCTGGTGACCGTGTGCTCCTGCATTGCCTCCAGCAAAGCCGATTGCGTCTTGGGAGTCGCGCGGTTGATTTCATCCGCCAGCACCAGATGCGCAAAAATCGGACCCGGCTGAAAGCGCAACGCCTTGGCTCCGCTCTCGGTATCGATAATCATGCTGCCCACAATATCCCCGGGCATCAGATCGGGAGTGAACTGAATCCGCGAATACTTCAGATGCAGCACCCGCGCCAGAGTCCGTAATAAAGTGGTTTTCCCTAACCCCGGCACGCCTTCGAGCAGAACGTGGCCCCCTGCCAGCAAGCAGATGAGCACGCCTTCCACCACTTCCTGCTGGCCGACGATTACTTTCCCGATTTCCTCACGCACCCGGTTCAACTGCTGGGTGGCGAGCTCAAGAGCCGCGTCCGGTCTCACGCATATCATGATAGCGCAGGGTCGCCGGGCGTCCCGCTCAGCCAATGGTGAGCGCGGTCTGCGCATCCTGCCCATTCGGACAACGCACAAACACGGAGCGGGGATGCTTGTGCCCGCGGATCGGGCCCGGAGCGGACCCTAGGCCGCCTGCAAAATCACAGCCGTGATATTATCCGGCCCGCCCAGTTCCTTTGCCAGCTCCACCAGCCTCTGGCACTTAGCTTCGAGCGACCCGCTCGCCGCCAGCACTTCGCCAATCCGCTCGTCTGGAGCGACGCCGTGCAGACCATCGCTGCACAGCAGTATTTGCGCCCCCGGCGCCGGATGAATCAAGTAATGATTCACCCGCAGTTGCCCCGAAACTCCGATCGCCATGGTCAACACATGGCGCATCGGATGAATCTTCAAAGTCTCTTCATCCAGCCCCAGCCGCCGCCCCACTTCGTTGACCCACGTCTGGTCCTCGGTGATCGCCTGGAGCTTGCCGTTCTCGAACAGATAAGCGCGGCTGTCTCCCACGCTGGCGATAAACAAATCTCCGTCGTTCTCGACGGCTGCCACCAGCGTGGTCCCCATGCCTTCCATGCTGATATCGGAGCCCGCTTCCTTCATCACCCGTTGATTGGCCTTGGCGAAAGCATCCAGCAAATCGTCGGGCGACGACGGCGGCGTCACCGCCTGAATGGTTTCGCGCAGGGTTTCGACTGCCAGCCGCGAAGCGTGCTCTCCCGCTTGCGCCCCGCCCATGCCGTCCGCCACCACATACAATCCGGACGCGGGCAGCAGGAGGAAATAGTCCTCATTGTTCGTGCGGACGCAACCGGGGTCCGAAACTCCGAAGGACTCAATCATGTTTTACCGAATTATACCTAGCTCCAGCGCCGCCTGGGATCACGGCCTGCCGGGATTGACGAGCGCTTTCAGTTGCAGATAAGCCCGCTCTTCGTAATTGCTTTTCAGGCGCTCCAGCGTTTCCAGCCGCGCATCGCCTGACCGCGTATTCTGCTTCTTCAAGGAAAGCCCCAGCATCAAGGTAGCCA
>JALYIB010000451.1 GCA_030775965.1 Acidobacteriota bacterium
GGCGACGGCCCGCTGGTACTGACCGAAGCGTCCTTCAAGGAATATTTCGCGCGCGCGGCTGAGGCCTGGGAGGGTATCGCGTACATGAAGTCCCGCACAGTAGCCGGGGACGCGCGGCGCTCCGAGCGTTTCCTGCATGAACTGCAGGAGATCGATTGGCAGCGCTACGGCCAGAGCGGGCGCTCGCGCAGCGATCTGCTCCAGATGCGCTTGAAACTCGACAAGGAACAGGGGGCGGCGCACCCGCTCAAGGCCGGACGCGGTGGATATTACGACATCGACTTCATGCTGATGTACTTGCGCCTGAAGAGCGCCGGCGTATACTACAAGGCGCTGAACACGCCGGAGCGCATTCAGGTACTCGAAAACATGGGTCACCTGGACCGCGCCACCGCGACGTTTCTAAACCAAGCCGCCACGTTCTACCGCGCGCTCGACCACGCCATTCGCATTCTCACGGGCCACGCCGAAGCCAAGCTGCCCTCGGAAACACAAGTAGAAGCGCTCGACGCTCTGCTCGCCCGCTGGACGCCCCTTCCGCTCAGTTCCCTGGACGATATCCGTTCGCGCACCCGCAACGCGTTTGAAAAGTTGTTCGGCTAGCTACTGCAGCGATCCGCCACGTTCGCCCGCGACGGGTTGGCGCAAATGAATCGTGCCCGGCAACATCGTTTCACGCGCGTCCCTATTTCAATTTGCTCGCCACCTTGGCGATACCGGCATTCGAACACGCTTCATCCTTATCGCCCGCCGGCGCGCCGCTCACTCCAACCGCACCGATCACATCGTTTGCGGCTTTAATCGGCACCCCGCCGGCCGACCCGACCGCGTCGGTAATCAGCGGCGCCGGAGGAGCCGCGGCCCAAGCCTTCCCAATCTCACCCGAGGTTCGCTTGAAAGTAAGAGCGCTGTAAGCCTTCTTGCGGCTGAAATCCATGGTGTGCGGACCCGCCCCATCGTCATGCATCTGCACCTTCACCAAGCCGGCCGCGTCCACAATCGTGACGGTGACTCGGAAGCCGTCAGCGCGGCATTGATCCAATGCGCCATGGGCAATCGCCAGCGCCACGTCGAGCGACAAAGTCTTCTGAGTGTTCAATTCTTGAGCGAAGGCAACCGGCAAACACACAGCCGCCAGTAGAGTGACTTTAGAGAATTGCATAAGCTAGAAGATACCACTAATTTTCCGGAAGCCGCTCTGGCGGGCTCACGAATGGCCGCCGCCGTCGACGGCAAGTGGCGAGCGCAGCCTTATGGCCTGAGTGCGCCCATGAGTGCGCCGCCAAGCCCCACAAGTAGCGATCGTCCTGCTATTCTTTGCGGGCTTCCGTCATGGTTTGGATCGAGCTGCGCGCCAATCCCAGGACAATCAACCCGACCAAACATTTTTTGAACGACGGAACGTAGCCATCGGGCAACACCAGCGCCAGCGGAGTCAGCACCGCGAACATGATGAACAACAATTTGATCGCGGTCTGAAATCTTGCGTGCAGACTGGTCTTGGGATTCTTTTCCGCTACTGCCGCACTGCATGCCCAACACTCTTTCTCACCTACCTTGAGGGTGGAGTTGCACGACAAACAATGTTCCATCCATTCCATTTAGCCCCACTTTTACCCGAATAGCCATCCGGCGTTTCCCTGAACGCCCCTAGGGCTTTCATCTAGATAGACTGAGTCCATGAGGACTCGCCGTCGCCTGCTTTGCCTGCTGCTTTGGGTGATGCCCCTGGCGGCGCAAATCAAGCCTCTCACCATCTTGCATTCCAACGATTTGCATGCGCACCTGTTGCCGGACGATCGCGATAACGGCGGCTTCGCGCGCCTGACTACGGAAGTGCGCCGTCAAAAGGCGCACTGCGCGGCGTGCCTGTATCTCAATGCAGGCGATCTGGCGCAGGGGACGCCCGTGTCCACGCTGTTCCACGGCGCGCCCATTTATCGGATTGCCAATCTGCTCGGCATCGACGTCAGTACCCTGGGGAACCACGAATTCGACTACGGATGGCGCCGCGTCCAGGAGTTCTTCCACATCGCGAGCTTTCCCATCGTGTCGGCGAACATCGTGGATGCGGACGGTAAAACCATGACCCGGCCGTATGTGATTCAAACCGTGGGCGGCATTCGCGTGGGGGTTATCGGCGCGATTTTGGGTGACCTGGTGGGTACCGTGATCACAAAAGAATCGGCCGGCCCTTGGCACACCCTGCCGGTGGTGGAGACGGTTCGCAAATACGCGGCAGAGTTGCGCGATCGCACCGACCTGATCGTCGTCTTAGGGCACATCCACGATGAGACCGAAGTGAATCAAATCCTCAAACAGGTTCCCGGCGTCTCCGTGGTGGTAGCAGGCCACAGTCATGAAGGCTACCCGGCCATGGTGAATGTGGATGGCCGGGTGGCGGTATTAGTGCGTTCCAACGGAGCCCAATTGGGGCGGCTGGACCTGAAGGTGGACGTCGGAGCCAAGAAAGTTCTCTCCGCCGAATGGACCAGGATTCCCATCGACGCAAGGATTCCGCCCGCGCCCGATGTGGCCCGGGAAGTGGCCCGGTGGGAGAGCAAAGTTTCCAGGCTGGTGGACGTTCCCATCGGCGAATCCACCGCGCGCATGGAACCCAACAACCCCGAACTACGGAAAATGATCGAGCGCGCCATGGCGGAGCAAAGCGGCGCGGACATCGCCTGGATAAATCCTGGCAATGTCCGCGACACCATGCCGGAGGGACGTATCCTGGCTCGCAACGTGTGGAACATCTTACCCTTCGACAATTACATCGTGCTCGGAAAATTCAAAGGCAGCCAGCTTCCGCCGTCGATTACGAATCGCTATCCAGTGGAAGCCGGCCGCGACTATACGGTTGCCACCAGTGACTTCACCGCCGCCAATCAATCCGCCCGAGATCAGCTGAATGCCACCGGGATGCGCTTTCCGCAGACGGGACCGCTGCAACGCGACGCGCTGATCGAGTGGATCAAGAAGAAAAAGGTGGTGCCTTAAGCCTTCGCGCGCGCCAACCAGAAAGCCAACAGGACCCAGGCCGAGATGAACGCGAGCCCACCGAAGGGCGTGACGGCTCCCAGCAT
>JALYIB010000452.1 GCA_030775965.1 Acidobacteriota bacterium
GTCTAGCAGGTGCGCACCTGGGCATCGTCGAGGAGGCGATCACGGCCGCCTATTTGCGCCAGTCCCTGGTGGGACTCATCTCCGCCTGCCAGCGTTTGATGCCGCTAGGCCAGGTCGCCGCCAGTGGCATCATTTGGAATCTGAAGCCGGCCATTGCCGCCGCCGTTCTTGCTTCGGAAACCAGGGAGGTTGGGTGCTTCACCCCATTGCCGGAAGTGGCGTCCATGCGCCACGGCTCGCTCGAAACCCGGCTATTCATCAGCTAACCGCGCGCCTCGCAGTTCGCTTCGAAGCGGCGGAAGGCCGCACGCGCATGCACCTGGACGCGCAGCAGCCTCCGTGGCGAGTGATACGCGCGTTTACGCAGGACGACGGAGGCTCACTGGTTCATCTTCATAACGTCTCAGGCGGGGTTCTCTCGGGAGATCATTTGACTCTGCGGATCGACGCCGGGAGCGCGAGCGTCGCTCAAATCACCACCACGGGGGCTACACGACTCTATCGCCATCGTCCCGGTTCTACGGATTCCCAGCAGCACGTCAAGATCGACGTTGGCGAAGGAGCTTTGCTCGAATACTTGCCGGATGTTCTGATTCCTTTTGCCGGGTCGCGCCACCTTCAATCCACCTCCATTTCTCTTGCCAAGGGCGCCACGCTTTTCGCTTGGGATGTTCTGGCGCCTGGCCGCCAAGCGATGGGAGAAACATTCGCGTTCGACAGTTTGCGAATTCGGACGGAGCTGCGTTCGGGCGAGCGCCCGCTGTTACTGGAGAACCTGGTGTTGGATCCAGCAAATCGTCCACTGGATTCTGCGGCGCGTCTGGGCCGATACACGCACATCGCAAATTTTTACGCGTGCTCGGTAGGATTGCCCGTGGCAAAATGGCGTGAGCTGGAATCAAAATTGAACGAGTTTTGTAGCGCCCGGTCTAAGCCGGGAGTTATTATATGGGGAGCGAGCACGCTGGTCGCCGAGGGCATTGCCGTTCGGGGATTGAGCCTTACGGCTCGCGATGTACCGGCCACGCTCGCCGCAATCTGGTCTATCGCCAAGCGGTTCCTGACGGGCGAAGACGCCATTCTTCCTAGAAAGGTCTACTAGCAGAGTTATGCATCTGACGGCTCGCGAGCAGGAACGGCTGATGATCTTTGTGGCCGCTGACGTGGCGCGCAAGAGGCGTGCGCGCGGCTTGCAATTGAACTATCCGGAAGCGATGGCGTTGCTCACCGCGGAAATTCTGGAGTGGGCGCGCGACGGCAAGGCAGTTTCGGAAATCATGACCTTGGGTGCGAATATTTTGACGCGCGACGACGTAATGCCGGGCATCGGCGAGATGATCCACGAAGTGCAGGTCGAAGCCACTTTCCCCGACGGGACAAAACTAGTGACGGTGCACGATCCGATCCAATGAGTCCATCCCACATGAAACCAGGTGAATATTTCCTTGAGACTGGGCCGATTGAGGCCAACGTCGGACGGAAGACTGCGAAACTTGTAGTGCGGCACACGGGCGACCGGCCGGTACAGGTGGGTAGCCACTATCACTTTTTCGAAGTCAACGACGCGCTTGCTTTCGAGCGGGACGCATCTCGCGGGATGCGCTTGAATATTCCGGCGGGCACATCGGTGAGGTTTGAGCCGGGTGAGGAGAAAGAAGTCCCTCTAGTGGAATTCGCGGGCGAGCGGCTGGTGCTGGGCCACAAAGGGAGAGGAAATCGATGAGCCTCTCGATTCCGAGAAGAACCTACGCCGACTTGTATGGACCCACCGTGGGCGACCGGGTGCGCCTGGCCGATACCGAGCTGATTGTCGAAGTAGAAAAAGATTTCGCCGTCTACGGCGATGAGATCACCTTTGGCGGGGGCAAAGTCATTCGCGACGGCATGGGGCAAAGCGCGCGGGCGACGCGCGCCGAAGGTGCGCTGGATTTGGTGATCACCAACGCGCTGATCATCGATCATTGGGGCATCGTGAAGGGCGATATTGGAATCCGCGACGGGCGCATCGTTAAGGTGGGCAAGGCGGGGAATCCGGACACCATGCAGGGTGTCGATCCACAACTGGTGGTGGGAGCTTCCACTGAAGTCATCGCTGGCGAGAACCTTATCGTGACGGCGGGCGGCATCGACAGCCACATCCATTTCATCTCTCCGCAGCAGATTTACGAGGCGCTTTCAAACGGCATCACGACCATGATCGGCGGCGGCACGGGGCCGGCCACCGGGACCAACGCGACGACCTGCACGCCGGGGTCTTGGAACCTGGCGCGGATGCTCGAAGCCGCCGATGCTTGGCCGATGAACTTTGGGTTTCTCGGCAAAGGCAATGCGAGCACCGCGGAACCGTTGGCCGAGCAGGTGCGCGCGGGGGCGTGCGGATTGAAGCTGCACGAGGATTGGGGGACGACTCCGGCGGCGATCGATGCGTGCCTGCGGGTGGCCGACGACATGGATGTGCAG
>JALYIB010000453.1 GCA_030775965.1 Acidobacteriota bacterium
TTCCAACTCCGTAATGATTTTGTGTCGAGATGGGTCCTGCCATTCTCATCTTCAGATGACCAATGAGGGCCCTTGCGCAGCAGGCCGACGAAGTAAGTACGCGTGGGCTGAGACGCCCAAGCGAGAACATCCCGATAGTCGAGTTTGGCGGCTTGGACCAAATCAACTACGCGCGACACTTTGCCCCTGGACAATCGGAGTATGGAGAGGCAAAGTCGATCGCCCTCACAGGCCGTCAGAAGCCCGCGGACGGTCGCACGGTCGGGTTCTGCAAATCGCTTCACTATCTCGGCATCAATTGTCTCGCTGAGCGCCATTTCCACCGATGCTAGCAAAAATCGCTTACGACTAGCCGAGTATTCGGATCACTCTTGAGGCTAAGTACGCTTTCGCGCTTTTGAAGAGCCCATCGTCGCCCCTTGTGTATTGAGGTTTTGTCCTCGTGTTCATCGTTGCTAGCCGTCGCTGGGTCGGTGGAGCAAACGCCTCGCCTAAACCAGCCAGCCGCCTTCGCCCCGGTTGTTAGTAGCGATGGTAGTTGTCGCGATCGTGATCGCTCCCGCCATGGCGATACCGATCATCACGCCGATCGCGATCGCGCGAATTGCTGCGATCCCAGTCACGGTCATAGCGGTTGCCTCCACCATAGCCCTGACGATAATATCCACGGTTATAGCCCGCGCTCGCTGCGCACCCCGTCGTAAGGAGCGCCGCAGCCATCAGGAACGTTCCCGTTGTACGTTTCATAGTGATTTCTGCTCTCTCAGCTCAACTCTCGGACGCGAACACAACGTCCGGGCTCATCTCCAACCCCAGTAGCCACGCTCGCGATAGAGTTCCTGCTCATCGTGTCGAATGTCACGGTGGTCACGGGCGATATCGCGCAGCAGTGCGTCCAGAGCCCGCTGATCACGCGCGAGGTCACGAGCAATGCGGCTCGCCTGCCACTCGTCGCCATCTTCGAGGGCCTCATGCAACTGGTAACGATCCCGTGCGATGTCGGCACGGAGCCGGTCCACTTGTTCGTAATCGCGTTGGATGTCGCGATAGTCCTCGTGGAGATCTTGGCGCTGGTAAACGCGGTATGACGGCGGTGGCGGTGGATAGTAACCCGGCGCACCACCCCCGATGACTACCGAGAAATGGGATTCAGCAAACAGCGAACCGCCCGCCACCAACATCAACGCAATCAATTTGGTTTTCATTATCACCCTCCCTTGCCCCACGCTGGATGCAATCTAGAGCCCAAGGGTTAAGCGGTTGAAAACAGAATGATCGTGAGATGCAGGGATGGCCGAGGTCCACCGACCATGGTGCTTTTAAGCCAGCAACCCAAGGCTAGCGTCCGGGTGTGGCTTCAGCTCAATGTCCCTTCCTAAATATCCCCTTTCAATTTCGTTAGGCAGCTTGGGATTCAATCCCACGTATCAGGGGCAGCCCCTTTCGCGAAAAAGCCGCCGTCGTGCTCTTTGGCAGACGTCCGCCCGACGTCTTCACCATCCCACGCACCGCATTCACAAGTTGCGTCCGTGCCGCCACCATGGCATCGCGACCGCGCACAGCCAAGCCCGCCTGGGTTTCAGCTCCGCGGTGGCGCACGGGCGCAAGCAGGCTGACATCCACCCTGCCTAACCGGGCCAACATACGTGCGTCCAACCGGTCGTTCTTGCGATCACTCTCGTAAATCAGCCGAACCTTGCGCGCATTCGCCACGATCACTTCGTGGCCCTGGCTCTCCAGCAGCCGGCTGACCCAGGGCGAGTGCGTTCCCGCCTCCAGAACAATTCGCGTCGATGGCATCTGGCGGAATCGATGCTCTAGCCCTGCCGTGCTGGTTCGCACGCGGTCTTCTTCGATGACCGGCCCCGCTACCATTCAGCACGCAGTAGCGGCTCCATCGATCTCCTAGATCCAATCCGATCGTCGTGGAAATACCTGCAGGCCCGAACTGCTCCCGAGCTGACTGTGGAATCTCTTTCATGCCGGTCTCCTTGTGTTGAGGTTGGTCTCCCTCTAGCGAAGCAAACTTGGTGCCCGCCGAGGATCCGGCATCCTCATTCCTATCTACAGTTGCCGCGCGATTTTTGGGGTGGAAACCTCGCCATTTTGCGGCGGTCGCAGCGAACGCTTCGATCGAAGGACAGTGCTCCCAGTCTGCCGCTGTCCTTCTTGAGAATCTGTTCAAAAAACCAAAACCGAGTTTCAAGAGCTGACGTACCGTACCCTTTTATTCGACCTCACGCTGCAATTTCAGTCGACGGAGCAGCTGCGCATTCGCGGCGACGATTATTGTGGAGAGGCTCATGGCAATTGCACCAACCCTCATGGGCAGATCGAGTCCACTCCGGACAAAAAGTCCCGCTGCGACCGGAATGGCGATAAGGTTATAACCCGTCGCCCAAACGAGATTTTGAATCATTTTTCTGTAGGTGGCGCGTGAAAGTTCGATTGCGGCAACAACGTCGCGCGGGTCACTGCGAACGAGTACAATTCCGGCCGATTCAATCGCGACGTCGGTTCCCGCACCGATTGCGATTCCGACACTTGCGACCGCCAAGGCCGGTGCATCATTCACGCCGTCGCCTACCATTGCGACCTTCTTGCCCCCGGCCTGAAAGCGCCGCACCGCCGAAGCTTTGTCCGCCGGGAGAACCTCGGCTGCGACCTCATCGATTCCGATACGCCGCGCGACCGAGTCGGCCTTCGAATCTCCGGTAATCATGGCGACTCGAATACCAAGGCGATGAAGTTCGGCGATGGCCTCCTTAGATTCGGGCCGAATCTCATCTTCAACCCGCGGCGAGTGAAGTTCCAAATGCGACGATGATCGCCAAGCTGATCAGCGTCATCATGCCTGGCTTGTGATCGGCAAGTTCTCCCCACGCGTCACGGGACGAAGACTAGGCCGCCGTAAACGAAGACGGCCGTTCCGAGGGTGGCCGGGATTAACTTCGAACCGGGGAAAGACGGCGCTATGTACCCAAACCAGTGTTGAACGTCGGTTGACCACAATACGACGGGAATCGTCAGGGCGAAACTCAGCCAAAATTTGTCGCGAAACATGGCAACGGAGTGCCCTGCGTGACGGTCGTGGCTGCCATGAATCTCAGACATTTTGTGACCGCCGTGCGGGTCGGGCTCCGGTCTGTGATCATTGGGTCTTATGTGGTCCATTTTTGAAGTTCAATCGTGCCGTCAGTATGCCACACGGTGGCGATGATGCCAAGGAAAGCGACTGTGGGAAATTGCAGGGAATCGAACTCCTGTTGGGCTTGGCCCGCACCGTAATCAGGATCGAAGCGGCCCAGTGAATAATCCCGCGATGCTATGATGGCTTTAGGAATGTCAGTGTCTAAAGGCAGACTAAGCGTTCTGCTCGTCTTCACGTTGGTGTTAGTCAGCACCCAGTGTGCGGCGCTATGCGCCATCGAGCCCTGCAGTAGCAGCGGAACAGCCTCGACGCCCAGCCCTGCTGACGATCCGCCTTGCCATGACCACGGGGCTCCGGCCCAATCCCAAGCGCCTTGTTCTCACCATCAGATTGTCGTTCAAGCCGACGTTGCCCAGCCTCTTGTGACGCCGGTTCTCACTGCGAGTGTTTTAACCATGGATGTGCCTGCAGCCTTGTCTGGCGCGGGTCCATCTGTCTTTGGCGTGGACATGTTAGTCGAACATGCCCCTTCACCACCGGATAAAGCCGTCCTCTCCTCAGTTGTCCTCAGAATCTGAAGTCTCCCACTTGTTCTTGATCTGTTTCGAGTAATAGTGGCGACGCCGTCTTTGTGCGGCGCGGGGAGATTTTCTAATGACTTGGGAGAACGAATTCCCTACGGCTTTCAAAGCTGTCCCGGAAGGCTCGTTGTTTCTTGCTGTTCTCGGCACATTTCTTATCGCCGGTCCTGCGCTTGGACAGGATGGACAGAAGGACACAGAACAACAGCGACAAGAACGCGCCGTCCCTTCAAATGAGGCGGGTCAGGACGATCCACATGCCGGACACACAATGGCCGGCATGAACATGGTCGAGATGAATCCGGCCAGCATGTTCCTGATGAACCTGGCATCGGGCACGTCGGTAAATGCCGCCGCGTGGCCCATGCCGATGGTGATGACCCACTTCGGGTCGTGGAACACCATGTTTATGGGAGTCGGCTTCCTGGTTGATACCCAGCAATCGGGACCGCGCGGCGGCGACAAACTCTACTCTCCCAACTGGGTCATGGCCGCCACCGAGCATCGTGTCGGGACGCGTGGCGCTTTCCAGGCGGACCTCATGCTCAGCCTCGATCCGGCAACCATCACGAGTGAGCGGTACCTGTTGCTGTTTCAGACCGGAGAAACGGCGTATGGAAAAGCGATCGTTGATGGACAGCACCCGCACAACTTCATCATGGCCCTCGGATTTCACTACGCTTACCAGCTCTCGGAGAACACAACTCTGTCCGCTTACTTCGCACCGGTCGGCGACCCGGCGCTCGGGCCAGTGGCTTTTCCTCACCGGGCTTCTGCAATGGAATTGCCTGAAGCGCCGATATCTCACCACTGGCAAGATTCGACCCACATCTCTGACGAGGTCGTGACGGTGGGGATAGAGCATAAGAAGCTGCGACTGGAAGCCAGCGGCTTCCACGGCGCTGAGCCAGGCGAGAACCGCTGGATCATTGAAGCTGGTCCGATCGACTCCTGGGCCACGCGGCTGTGGTTTTTTCCCACCAAGAACTGGGCGGCGCAGGTTTCCGTGGGCAGGATCGTTCATCCTGAGGCGCTGGAGCCAGGCGACCAAGTGCGCGCGACGGCTTCCTTGCAGTACATCAAGCCGATGCCCGGCGGAAGCTGGGCATCAACATTTGTCTGGGGACGCAACCACAGCACCGGCACTCTTCGAAATCTGAACTCTTACCTTGTCGAGTCCGTTCTTCCGGTCACCCGCAAAAACTTCCTTACGGGTCGCGCGGAACTAGTGGACAAGGACGAACTGTTCGCCGGCCAGTCGGATATCGAACAGCACCTCGACCAACGCTACGGCAGCACATTCCGCATTGGCGCTTATACCCTTGGCTACACGCGCGACGTGGCGCTGTCCCGCCTAGTCGAAACCGGCGTCGGCGCAAACTTCACCACTTACTCGCTTCCGGACGCGATCAAGCCGTACTACGGCAGCCGTCCGGTGGGCGGCAATATTTTCGTGCGTTTTCGGCTCAAACCCCGTGGATGAGGCTACCAATCAATTCTTAAGGAGAACCATCATGAGAACAACCTGCCTTATACTGACGTTGGCTTGGGGCATTTTCGCGGCCAACGAGCCTACAACCTTTACCGGCGTCATTACCGACACGCTGTGCGGGCGATCGCACGGAATGATGAAAGCAAAGTCCGATGAGGATTGCATCAAGACGTGCGTCAAAGGCTCCGGAGAATTCGCCCTCTTTGACGGCCAGAATATCCTGAAGCTCAGCGACCAAAAGCTGCCAGCGAAGTTCGCCGCCCAGCGCGTCAAAGTGACCGGCACCTACGACGCGAAAAACCAGCGGATCAAGGTCACTTCGATCGAACCCGAGAGCACGGGAGAAAGGAAATGAATGCGTAAACTTACGTGGTTTCTCTTCGGCGCCCTCGCGCTACTCGCCGTGATCGCCGTCGGGGGCGGTGTATTCCTGATGGGTGCGCACGGCTTCAGCGCGCGTGAGCAGCCGGGCGCCCTGGAGCGATGGACAGCGCGCCGCGCGCGTTCCATAGCGCTGCCCGCCGCCGCGAAAGATCAAAGCAACCCCTCAGGCGATACGCCTGAAGTCCTGGCGGACGCGCGGGCGCACTGGGCCGATCACTGCGCGGCCTGCCATGCCAATAACGGCAGCGGCGAAACCGAGATGGGAAAGCACCTGTATCCACCAGCTCCGGACATGCGGGGAATGGATACTCAGAACCTGAGCGACGGCGAGCTGTTCTACATCATTCAGAACGGCATCCGATTAACCGGCATGCCGGCATGGGGCAACGGCTCAGAGCATGACAACCAAGATTCGTGGGAGCTAGTCCGTTTCATCCGCCACCTGCCGAAGCTAACCGCAGAGGAAGAGGCAGAAATGCAAGAGATGAATCCGAAGAGTCCGGATCAATTGAAGGAAGAACAGGAAGAAAGGGAGTTTTTGAATGGAGACCAAACAGATGAACACGCACAGCATGAACACCACTAGGCTCAAGATTCAGGTCGCGCTTCTCGCGGTCCTGTCACTTGCGCTCCTACCAACGATCGCCACCGCTCACGGCGGCGAAGAGCACGTAACCGGCACGGTGACCAAGATTTCTGACACCTCCGTCACGGTCAAGACAACGGCCGGCAAAACGGTTGAAGTCGGCTTTGACGCGAAGATGACCACCTACGCGCGCGCAAAGCAGCCGATCCAGAAGACCGATATCAAAGTTGGAGATAGAGTTGTAATCCACGCCATGGAAGTCAATGAGAAGGTGGTTGCCCATAGCGTAGAGATCGGAGCGGCCAAAGTAGCTCAGAAGTCTAAGTAGAGTAGCCGAATTCGGTAACTTAACGAAGCGACGCGCTTGACTGGCTGGTGTTTTTCTTCGACGGACCGTGCGAACGCCTGCCAGTCATGCGAATTAACTAAGACTTGTGCGCCGTCGCCCCGCATGTTCGCTAATGTTGGCCGCTCCGCCGGAAATGGTATGTAAAGGAGGCCGTCACGTACGACCGGAGAGGAAATCCCGTAACTCGATCGAAAGGTTCGCCTTCGCCAGGCAAAGCCAGTGTTTCCACCGTTTGACCGCCGTAGCCGCTCGCAATCAGGAAATTTACTCCCAGGTCGAATCCCTTTGATTCGAAGGGACGAATCACGGCACCCCGAAATTCCCGAACGGGCACAGCAATGAAATTGCCTCCCAGCGGTTTTTCCCCGACGTGTTCATATTCCGCCCGGGCCACTAAATGGAACGGCAACTTGTCCACAGTTGCAAGCATGCCCCATATCAACCGTGGTGCTTCCGGTGTCGCTTCTCCCGTCAGTCGATCGCGAGCATCCGCGCGTGCGTAGAAACCTTCCAGAAATCCATGCGTGAAATTGTGACGAATCATTCCGGAAAGCGATTTCACGATGCCGGCGCCTTCGTCTTGCTGCAGGCCTGTGTCGTTGGATATTCTCGCGAGCTGTTGCGCAGTAGTAACGCGGGCGAGTGTAATTCGGAATTCCGTCTGGGCGAGGGTCTTGCTCATCACTAGCTGATACGCTCGAGCTTTACTGACGATTGTGCCTCCGAAGATTGCGGTGGTGCCAATGCGGGGGTCGTTAATATGGAAAGCCTGCCCGTAGCTCAGCGACACTGTGGGAAGAAACGAAATGGATTCAGGCGGCAGAAGCGTGATGGTCGCTTTCGGTGAATTGATGCTGGCAGTGCGGGAGAACGAAAACCCCGGACGATAAATGTCCTGGTTATCGACCATCACCTGATCGTGCCGAAATCCCAAATTGTAGTGGAGGAAGTGCGCTAGCGTGCCATCTGCGGCAACGTAGGGACTGTAAAAATTAAGCGCGATGTTGTTAGCCGTTACCGGTTGGAATACTCCCGAGTCATCCGCTTTGTCAAGGTCGAGCGCGCGAGGTGCTTCACGCCGGAAATTCACGCCAGCCAACAGAGAGAATGCCTTGCTGTAACTCTCTTTATAGAGCACGTCTTCGGAGTTCACGTTCCGGTGTTCGCTCTGCCGGATCAAGCCGTCTCCAAAGTTGGGACGCACGTCTAAGGTGTAGTAGCGATAGAAACCAGAAAATTGGAACTGGCGCCGATCCGTCAGACGCCAGACATCATTCATGATGAGGGCGCCGTTGGAGGTTTCCTCGCGCTGCCTTGCGTCATAGGTCTCATCCGGGACAACGGTGTTGATCGGAATCAGCCCGGGCTGGAAAGCG
The DNA here is from genome assembly GCA_030775965.1 of Acidobacteriota bacterium. GTDB lineage: Bacteria > Acidobacteriota > Terriglobia > Bryobacterales > Bryobacteraceae > Palsa-187. The sequence goes on from JALYIB010000453.1 coordinate 7,920, forward strand.
GTGCCAAAATATCCGATCCCGTATACGGTGAGTTCGTGCTTGCCAAAATCGAATACTTGCGAAACATTTACCTTGTATTGTTTGCGATGCTCCAGACGTTTTAGAAATCCATTTCCGTACGCGACCTCGACTCCGGCCCATGCTTTATTCGCCGGATTCACTGGACTCCATCCGAGCACTAGATTTACATCGCGATAATCGGCGGTCAGCCGTACAAGGGGCTCCAACCGTTCCCGAAGACCGAAAACGATGGCAGCGTTTACGGAATTATTACCCTCCCTTACATTGAACGCACCTCCGTCGGTCTGAACATTGTCAATCGCAATTGGAATGATCACGTTGGGGTCCGCATAACCGTTTCCATGAGCGTTGGCTGGCAGATTGTTCTGGAACAGAAAGCCGCCCACCTGAAAAAACATCGCGATGGGTTCGCCGTGATCTCCGGCGACCCCGGGCACAAAGTACTGCGGAGGCTTTACGCCGCCCGCCGGGGATTCCACCGGCATTCCGGGAATGGATATGGGCATGCCCGGCCGCCCCGGGTTCGCATCCAAAGTCTCATCGCGAATCATGAACCGCTGCGCCGGGTCAGGGGCAAATAGCCCTACGTCGGATACATCGGCCGACACCGTCACAGATTGATTCGGCGAAGCGACTTGGGAGAATTGCAGGTTCTCATTGCGGTCGCCCTCGTTCATCAGGACGATGGTTCGGGTCAGGACAGGGAAACCGGAGGCTTCGGCGCTCAGCTGGTACTCCCCGATGTCCATGGTCCTGATGATGAATTGCCCTTGATCGCCCGTCTTTGCCTCCCGCCGCGAGCTGTCAGCGTGCCGGAGCAGGCGGATGGTGGCCCCAGAAACCACGCGTCCCTGTGGATCGGTCAGTGTTCCTGAAAGAGTGACCGCTGAGGCGCGGGAAGCCGTCCAACTACACTTTACAAGAATCAGGACGGCCTTGAGAAATATTTGCGCCAATCGAACAGCGGACTTCGGCATCGATCCTCTCAGATTACTAACCGTATCAGGAATCTTATATCTGTGCTACGAAAAAGAAAGACCTGTCGGATGTAGAAGGACGCTGATTTTCCTTTGGTTTGCCGCGACACAAGCACCTGCTCAGACCCTGCTTGACGGGACGGGTCTAGCCAACCATGCCACAAAAGGTGATCGTCCTCCGTGATGCTCCGGAAAAGTGTGAAACGCGATCGTGCGAAGCTTGCTCTAACCTTTCGGAGAGTCTCATTCATGATTAAGAAAATCGCCTGCATGGCGCTGCTCTCAGCGCTCTCTGCCGTCGCCGCGACGTGGACGGGCATGATTTCGGATAGCGCGTGTGGCATGAGCCACGCGAAAATGTTGGCCGCGGACAAGAAGCTGAAGACCGATCGTGACTGCACGCTCGCTTGCATCAAAGCGGGCAGCAAGTATGTATTCGTCAGCGACGGCAAAGTCTACAGTATTTCGAATCAGAAACTCGCGGCGCTGAAAGTACACGCGGGTGAAACCGTGCAACTCACCGGAACAATGAAAGGCGATACCATCAAGGTATCCAAGATCGCCGCGAAGTAGCTCCTGGAAGGAACAACGTCAAGGGCATCCCCGCCTGATAGTGCGGTCACCCGAACTGGGCAGACCGCCGACATAGCCTGCGGTTGCGCATCCCGGATTCCCGAATGATGAAGCGATAGGAAGGAAAGCAAAAACACGCGCCATTCCCGACTACGCTTCCCTGTTCGGAGAATTTTAACTTCGCAAAAGGACAGATCGTCCGGGATGTCCCTCGCGAAACGCTTTGAGGCGCGAGAAGTTCCCTACTTGAGAAACCTTTGGGCGGTACCACCCGCAAAAATGCTAATTGCATGGTCATTCTTTCCATGCTCCGTAGCCGTGCGATGAGCTTTGGCATGACGGGAATGTCGCGATCATGTTCGAGGATGGCCCTTGATATGCAAGAGTTTCCCTAAGAGGTACACATGATCATCTGCATGGACGATTATCCAAACAGGCTCTCCCGCCGCCGTGCCAGGCTTACAAAACCTGCGCCTCCACCCCAGTCGACCTTACCCGAAAGGGATGATGAGGGCCCGAACGACAATCCGCCAGGGGCGGCCTTCCAGATTGCAGCTTAATACAGGTAATCCTAGTACTCTTTTTGAACGGTCTTTGCGAAATGGGCGTAGCACATCAAGCCGGACGACGAAAGTTCGCCCTAGCAAAAAACGGAGCGACCGCCTTCGCCTTAGCTATTTTTCTCTCTTCGACAATCGCCTTTAGCCAGACACTGCCAAGTACGCAGGTTCCCCAGGAATCAGAGCCCGCCCGGGCGATGTCGCAGAAGTCGCGTGCCCAGACGCGCCCAGGCTCCATCATTGACCCCAATGAGGAAGTCCTCCATCAGACTCCCCGCATTATGGGAGTCCTTCCCAATTTCACCGCCGTCGACTCCAACACCCGGCTCCCGCGCCTTTCAACCCGCGAGAAATTCGTAGTCGCCATGCACGATAGCGTAGACTACTCGTCATTCCTGCTCGTTGCGGGTCTCGCCGGTAAAGGACTCTCTTCAAACGCAATCCCCTCCCTTGGCAGAGGCCCGGCAGGCTTCGGGCGTTACTACTGGCGCGAGTTCACAGACCAGGTTTCCGGTACTTTCTTCACCGAGGCTATCTTTCCCACTCTGACCCACGAGGACCCCCGCTACTACACTCTGGGAAGGAAGGGCTTCTTCAGGCGCACCGCCTACGCCATCAGCCGCACCGTCATTACCAAAAATGACCGCGGCACTAACGAATTCAATATCTCCGAGATCGGCGGCAACGTCTCGGAAGCCGCCCTCTCGAACCTCTACTACCCCGCCGCCGAACGTGGCTTCGACAAATCCGCCAAGAACTTCGCCACCCAGACGGTTATCACCGCCGGCGCCAACGTCCTTAAAGAGTTCTGGCCGGACATCCGCAAAAACGTTTTTCGTATAAAAGATCAACCCCCGCCCATACCTTAGTCGCTCACGCTTGATCAAAATGCAATAGCCAACGACGGAACGGCCAACGACGGAACGGCCAACGATAGATAATCCTGTCTCGGATGAGTTATCTGGACTTCTGCTGGTCCGCTCTATCTGATGGCCCAGGGGGTTTGCCAGGCTCAGAGCGTGGGAAAGGTCCGACCGTAGATGGTCAACTGACTGAATTATCGTTCTATAGGATGCGCAACATTACGTTTTTCAGTGTAGTGTCGGTCCGAATCCGGACCCCTCCGCGTCACGGTTGGGAGCGCAAGGCCGAGGATGATTTGCAGATCCTCCTTGATGCAATGGCTCCAGCATATTGCAAGGTAGTGCTTACGCCGCCTGAGCACAGCAAGGTCAAGTTGCGAGATCTTGTTGTACGTCGAGGCAAGCGACAGCTACAAATTTGACTACACGGCCAGAACTTCACTGTAGTCGATATCGTTCTAATCAATTGATACTGCAAGTACTTATTGGAACATGATTTGGTCGGGGCGGGGCGATTCGAACGCCCGACCCCCTGCGCCCAAGGCAGTTTCCGGGAGGCTCCCAAAATTCCCTGTTTTCAGCGCCTTCTGTTTCAAGCACATGCGGCGAACTTAATGAGGGTTATGGAACCGTTTGGAATTTGGAGGCTTTGAGCAGCTACGTTTTCATCTACACTCGGATTCCGGATAGAATGAACGTACGCGCGCTATGAGCCAAATGATCCAACTCGGCAATACGCATCTGGATGAAACCAAGTTGGTGGATCTCTGCCGGCAGTATCACGTCCGGGAGCTCTCCGTTTTCGGTTCCGCCGCCCGTGGCGATATGCGCCCTGACAGCGACATCGATCTACTCGTCGAGTTCATTCCTGAAGCCAAAGTTGATCTGTTTGAGTACTCAGGTTTGATGCTGGACCTTTCCAAGCTGATCGGCCGAAAAGTGGACCTCGTGTCGAAAAAGGGATTGAAGCCGCTGATCCGGGCGTCTGTCCTCAAAGAGGCCAGGCTCCTGTATGCGGCATGAAAACCTCTACCTTACCGACATTGTCGAAGCAGCCGACGACATCGCCCGCTTCCTAATCGGAGTAGAGGCCCACTCCTTTCAGGGATCAGATCTGCTTCGCAGTGCTGTGGTTCACAAACTCTCCGTGATCGGTGAGGCAGCGGCGCGTTTGTCCGAGGAATTGAAGGACCGATACCCAGAGGTGCAGTGGGCCCAGATCGTCGGGTTCCGCAACATTCTTATACATGCGTACTTTGGAATCGATTGGGACGTAGTTTGGGAAGCGGCCAGGCAGGGATGTCCGCTCCTCCGCGAGCAGATTGCGCGAATTCTTGCCACGGAATCCACTCAATCTGAGTAAGTGTGGTGGTGGTGGTCCGCAAAAATTCGGTCCGCACAGCGGAACGATGTCCAAGCTCTTTGTAGAATACGGAGTTGCTGACGTTCATTCGGCTGTTCCTTACCTCTCGTGTTGCCTTGATCGCCGAGAATCTATTCCTCCGAAGACAACTTGCCTTGTTCCAAGAGCGTAAGGTGAAGCCCGGCCGAACAACGGCGTCATTTCGTCTCGCGATGGTTGCATTCGCGAAGTTCTTCGATTGGCGCGACGCCCTAGTAATCGTTAAACCAGAGACGTTCATCAGATGGCATCGGACTGCCTTCAAGATGTTCTGGCGATGGAAGTCGCGGAAACGAGGTCGTCCGCCGCTGGCGAAGAACTTGCGGGAATTGGTGCGCCAGATGGCTCGGGAGAACCTAACGTGGGGCGCGGAACGAATCGCGGACGAACTGCTTTTAAAACTCGGCATTCGTGTTTCGCCGCGAACCGTGACTAAGTATTTAAGATCCGGCAAGCCACGTGGGACTTCGGGGCATCGCTGGCAAACCTTCGTTCGGAACCAGGCCCAGGCGATGGTCGCCTGCGAGTTTCTGATTTCCGTAACGGCGTCGTTCCGAGTTGTGTAGGTGTTCGTTGCAATGGAGATCGGCTCGCGGCGCATTTTGCACTGCAACGTGACGCAGCATCCAACAGCGGAATGGACTACCCAGCAGTTCCGCGAGTTCCTGGCGTTCGATCACCCCTACCGTTACGTCATCCACGACCGCGACTCGATCTTATCTTCTGGGTTGGACACGGCACTGCAAGGCTTTGGCGTCCGTGTTCTGAAGACGCCGGTCCGAGCGCCCAAAGCGAACGCATTCTGCGAACGCCTGATCGGGACGATCCGGCGAGAATGCCTGGACTTCCTGATCCCCCTCGGCGAAGGCCACCTGAAGAGAATTTTGCACGAATGGATTCACCATTACAATCGCGGACGACCTCATTCGTCTTTAGGTCCTGGCATCCCGGAGCCACCCCAGGCCAAGGTTCCGGCCAGCGTCCACAGGCACAAGCTTCCCACCGGTTGCCGCGTCAAATCGACGCCGGTTCTCGGTGGGTTGCATCACGAATATCGCCTGGAAAAGGAGGCTGCGTGATGCCGGATTGAATTTTTGCGGAGCACAGCAGCGACGGGAAGCTGGCGTGTTGCTGACAACGGCGCTGGCGAGATAGCGTCACTTCGGCGAAGCGACTTCATACACCGTCAGTTCCGATGATTTTTCGGGTACGACGATCCACATTTTCTCGTTCTGGCGAACATGAACGGGCACACCCTGCTGGAGTTGGTTGTCTCTCGTAAGAGTCGAGAGGATCAACTTCTGCCGCCAGACAACCATAGGTTCTTCCGTTTTGACGATGAGCAACTCAGAAGAAGAAACTCGATCTCCCCCTGACTCAGGAAGCACATCCGGGTGTGTGACGCAGATTGCCTCAACATATTTCGGATCGGCATTCGCACCAACCGGGGAGGGCACGCAAGGTAGTTGAATCTGGTGGTCCTGGTGATTTCGGTGGCTGACAATCGTTCCTTTGGCTAACTGGCCGAAGAAAGCCACGGCATCTGATTGTCCGAGCGCAATAGCGCCTTGCTCCAGTTGCCTGCCCTGAAGTTGCAAGACTTCACCAGTCGGATCGCCTTGCTCCGTGTATTCTCGGCTGCCTACGATGTCCTCGGAGGGAAGCCAGAATCTGTGCGTCTTAGGATTCCACGTCACATACGAAAACACTCTTTGCTTCAGGCGGGATGCGATTACGTCGGAAGATTGGCGGAAGTTCTCGGAGTTCAATCGGACAAAGTGCGGTTGATCTCGGTATACGGATTCAAAGCTGAGTTGATTCTGGGCATCGAAGCCAGCAAAGCGACGACGACGGTCTTCTTCAGCAAATGGCAACTGGCTTGAACGCCGAACCTCGGACAGACTGGCTGTCTCCAGCAGGATCACTGCAACAGGATCGCTCATCTCCACATAGGCCAGCAGTGCCCCGTCCGAAGAGATCGTCAACCCATCGGAGATTCTGATTCCGGTCACCTTTGGAAGCGGGATTGTCGAATGCTTCAACTGCTTACGAGAAAGAAGATCGTATGCAAGCACTTGAAGCTGATTCGAGGATCGGAGCCAATCGAATGAACGATACGCTACATAGACAACCCCATCCCGTGCAGCCATTGAAGGCAAGGCAAGCGAAGGGTTTGCATTTGGGAGGGAAAGTGTATACACTCCTTCCCCTGGGGAAAGGATCGCTCCCAGAAGCCACAACGCACCGATCACACGCAGCTTTCCCA
>JALYIB010000454.1 GCA_030775965.1 Acidobacteriota bacterium
GATCGCCGGTGGCGACCGCGGTGGTCACCTCGGCGATGTTTCGAACCTGGTTGGTGAGGTTCGAGGCCATGGAGTTGACCGAATCCGTCAAATCCTTCCAGGTTCCGGCCACGCCTTTCACTACCGCCTGGCCGCCCAGCTTACCTTCGGTTCCGACTTCTCGGGCGACGCGTGTAACTTCGGATGCGAACGCGTTGAGCTGGTCCACCATGATGTTGATGGTGTTCTTCAGCTCCAAAATTTCGCCGCGGGCGTCGACGGTGATTTTCGTTGACAGGTCGCCTTTCGCCACGCCGGTGGTTACCTGCGCGATATTGCGGACTTGGGACGTGAGGTTTCCGGCCATGAAGTTCACGCTGTCGGTAAGATCTTTCCACACGCCGCCTACGCCTTTCACTTCGGCCTGTCCGCCGAGCTTGCCTTCGGTGCCGACTTCGCGGGCTACGCGAGTGACTTCGCCGGCGAAGGCGTTGAGCTGATCGACCATGGTGTTGATGGTGTTTTTGAGCTCGAGAATTTCGCCGCGGACGTCTACCGTGATTTTGCGCGACAAGTCGCCCTTCGCGACGGCGGTGGTGACTTCGGCGATGTTGCGGACCTGACTGGTCAGGTTGCTCGCCATGGAGTTGACGGAGTCTGTCAGATCCTTCCAGGTACCGGCTACGTCATGCACGTCCGCTTGGCCGCCGAGCTTGCCTTCGGTACCGACTTCACGGGCTACGCGGGTGACTTCGCCGGCGAAGGCGTTGAGCTGATCGACCATGGTGTTGATGGTGTTCTTCAGCTCTAGAATTTCGCCACGGGCGTCGACGGTGATCTTGGTGGATAAGTCGCCTTTCGCCACGGCGGTGGTGACCTGGGCAATGTTGCGGACTTGCGAGGTCAGGTTTCCGGCCATGAAGTTGACGCTGTCGGTGAGATCTTTCCAGACGCCGCCGACTCCTTTTACTTCGGCCTGGCCTCCGAGTTTTCCTTCAGTACCGACTTCGCGGGCTACGCGGGTGACTTCGCCGGCGAAGGCGTTGAGCTGATCGACCATGGTGTTGATGGTGTTTTTCAGCTCCAGAATTTCACCGCGGACGTCTACTGTGATCTTGCGGGACAAGTCGCCGGTGGCGACGGCGGTGGTGACTTCGGCGATGTTGCGGACTTGGGCTGTCAGGTTGCCGGCCATGGAGTTTACGGAGTCCGTCAGATCTTTCCAGACGCCGCCGACGCCTTTCACTTGCGCCTGACCGCCGAGTTTGCCGTCGGTACCGACTTCGCGGGCTACGCGCGTTACTTCGCTGGCGAATGAATTTAGCTGATCGACCATCGTATTGATGGTGTTTTTCAGCGCTAGAATTTCGCCTTGGACGTCGACGGTAATCTTTGTCGAAAGATCGCCGCTGGCCACGGCGGTGGTGACTTCGGCGATGTTGCGGACTTGGTTGGTGAGGTTGCCGGCCATGGAGTTTACGGAGTCCGTCAGATCTTTCCAGACGCCGCCGACGCCTTTCACTTGCGCCTGTCCGCCAAGCTTGCCTTCGGTACCGACTTCGCGGGCTACACGCGTTACTTCGCTGGCGAACGAGTTGAGCTGATCGACCATGGTGTTGATGGTGTTCTTCAGCTCCAAAATTTCGCCGCGGGCGTCCACCGTAATCTTGGTTGACAGGTCGCCTTTCGCTACGCCGGTGGTTACTTGGGCGATGTTGCGAACTTGCGACGTCAGGTTGCCGGCCATGAAGTTCACGCTATCGGTGAGATCGCGCCAGGTTCCGGCGACGCCTTCGACCTTGGCTTGTCCGCCGAGTTTGCCTTCGGTACCCACTTCCCGGGCCACGCGGGTGACCTCCGATGCGAAGGAGCTTAGCTGATCGACCATGGTGTTGATGGTGTTTTTCAGTTCCAGGATTTCGCCCCGGACGGTTACGGTGATTTTGCGGGAGAGGTCGCCTTTGGCTACGGCGGTGGTGACTTCAGCGATGTTGCGGACTTGCGATGTCAGGTTGCCGGCCATGGAGTTGACGGAGTCCGTCAAATCTTTCCACGTGCCGCCGACTCCGGGGACGTCCGCTTCGCCTCCCAGCAGGCCCTCGGTGCCGACTTCGCGGGCTACGCGCGTGACTTCGGCGGCGAACGAGCTCAACTGATCGACCATCGTATTGATGGTGTTCTTCAACTGCAAAATTTCGCCGCGGGCGTCTACGGTAATGCGCGTCGAGAGATCGCCTTTGGCAACGGCGGTGGTGACTTCGGCGATGTTGCGGACCTGGTTGGTTAAGTTGCCGGCCATGGAGTTGACGGAATCCGTGAGATCTTTCCACACGCCGGCTACGCCGCGGACTTCGGCTTGTCCACCGAGGCGTCCGTCGGTACCGACTTCGCGGGCTACGCGGGTGACTTCGGCGGCGAAAGAGCTGAGCTGATCGACCATGGTATTGATGGTGTTCTTGAGCTCCAGAATTTCGCCGCGGGCGTCTACCGTGATGCGCGTGGTCAAATCGCCTTTGGCTACTGCCGTGGTCACGCCGGCGATGTTGCGGACTTGATTGGTCAGGTTGCTGGCCATGGAGTTCACGCTCTCGGTGAGGTCTTTCCAGGTGCCGGCGACGCCGGTTACAACCGCCTGTCCGCCCAGTTTGCCTTCCGTCCCGACTTCGCGGGCGACGCGGGTGGCTTCGGACGCGAAGGAATTGAGCTGATCGACCATGGTGTTCACGACGCGCGCGGTGTGCAGGAATTCTCCGCGCAGGGGGCGGCCGTCGACGTCGAGCGACATGGTTTGCGAGAGGTCGCCTTTGGCCACGGCGCCGATGACGCGGGCGACTTCGGTGGAGGGCTGGACCAGGTCGCCGATCAGGCTGTTGACAGAGTCAATACAGGCCGCCCAGCCGCCGCTGGCGGAACCGATCGAGGCGCGTTGGGCGATCTTGCCCTCTTTGCCGACGGAGCGGCTGATGCGGTCGAGCGCGTTGGCCATCTTTTCGTTCAGTTCGAGGATGTCATTGAGGGCGTCGGCGACTTTGCCCTCCATACCCACCAGATCCACCGGCATGCGGACCGAGAAGTTACCTTTTTTGAAGGCAACCAGAGTTTCCAGGAGCACGTGGGATTCTGGCCTTTTCGCAGTCTTGGTAGGGGGCATGGGGGTAATCTCCATAACGGGATTGTGGTTTATCAGGGCACCTCTGCCCTGAAACGTCAATAGAGGTTGCTGGGGGCGGCGAGGTTACAACAATCGTCACTGTGCAGATTTTGCATCGGGAGGATTCGCGTCAGACGGTACCAAAAAAATCGTCTGTGGCGAGCTTCGCATCGCGTCAAAATTGCGGGGAATGCAAATTGTGCCGAGGGGCGCGTAATGGCGCCGTTGAGGGGCCTGTTGACGCCATGGGTGTAAAATCGCGGCACAACAATTGCTATGGATAGGAGCAAGGAGATTTCCGACATGCGTAAAACCTTAAGTTTTTTGACCATGACGGCCTGCCTCTTCGCGGCCCCGGGTGACAAGGAACGAAGACAAGCCGCCGAGCGTCTGACCGAGGCGTCCAGTGTTTTTTCTGAAATCATGAACGCAGGCGACAAGGGCATCCCCCGCGAGTTGGTGGAGAAGGCTGAATGCGCCGTGATTGTTCCGGGCCTGAAGAAAGGCGCCTTCGTGGTGGGCGGGCAGTTCGGCAAGGGTTTCATTACCTGCCGCGACAATAAAGCGAGGGGCTGGTCGGCCCCGGCGGCGATCCGGGTGGAGGGCGGCAGCGTGGGGTTCCAGATCGGCGGTTCTGAAACCGACGTGATCATGCTGGTGATGAACCGCCGCGGAGCCGAGCGCCTGATGGGCGATAAGTTTACGATCGGCGCCGAGGGCGAAGTGGCGGCGGGTCCGGTGGGGCGCGATGCTTCGGCGCAGACCGACGCGAAGCTATCGGCGGAGATGCTGTCATGGTCGCGTTCGCGCGGCGTGTTCGCGGGAGTCGCGCTGAAGGGCAGCACCATGCGGCCGGACCGGGAAGAGAACGAAGCCATGTACGGGACGCCGATGGGCACGCGTGACGTGGTGAACGGAAATGTTCGTCCCACGGCGGAAGGCCGGGCCCTCATTTCTTCTTTGAATACTGTTCCCCAGGAAAGACACTAAGCGGAAGCCGTAGAACCGAACGATTCAAGCCGGCGCGGGGCCATTGCGGGACGCGCCGGCGTTTCTAGTTATGCGGAGTCAGAAACAGGCTCCTTAAGGCACGGGGTTTCATGTGCGTCCGGCGCGCTTGTTTCACCCGTACTTCGCCGGCGTCCGGTGAGGACGGGATGAACGGCACGGGCCAATCCCAGGGAGGCTCCGGTCCCTAGCGCACCCTGAGCTGCCCCCTTTGACACCCTCTCCGGGCCCCGATACACTGTTGATCGCTTAGTGCCGCGCAGAAGGAGTGCGTTATGACGCCTGCTAAATCCCCCGTTGCCTTAGCAACTACACTCGCCTTCAGTGCTTTTCTGATGTTCTCCGCTTCGCTTTATGCCGCGGATGCGGCTGCGGTTACGGGCTCAGCCCCGGCTGCTAGAATGGTGACCTTCACCAAGGACGTCGCGCCCATTTTGCAGGCGCGCTGCGAGGAATGCCATCACAAAGGCGCCATGGCTCCCATGTCGTTGGTGTCTTATGAAGAGACGCGGCCGTGGGCGAAGGCCATTAAGCAGCGCGTGGTTACGCGGCAAATGCCGCCCTGGCACATCGACAAAACCGTGGGCGTGCAAAAGTTTAAAAACGACATTTCGCTGACGGACGAGCAGATCGCGACCATCGCCAATTGGGTGGCCGCCGGCGCGCCCATGGGGGATGTCAAGGACATGCCGCCCGCCATTCAGTGGCCTGCCGAGAACGAATGGAAAGCGGCCAAGGAATTAGGCCAGCCGGATCTGGTGATCAAGTCCGAACCGTACACCATGGCGGCGCATCATCAGGACGTGTGGTGGCGGCCTACCACGGATATTCCGGTCACCGAGCCGCGGTGGGTGCGCGCTGTTGAGGTTCGTCCAGGCACTGCCGCGGGACGGAAAATCACGCATCACGCAGTGGCGTATCTAGTGCAGGACGATCCGTCGAGCCTGGCGCCGAATTCCGGCGATGCCGCCGGAGGGCGCGCGTTCCTCATGGAATGGGCCGTTGGCAAGGGCTATGACCTGTATCGTCCCGACAGCGGCAAATTGCTTCTTCCGGGCGCGCAAATTTCCTGGGACGTGCATATTCACGCGGTGGGCGAGGAGATTCGTGACAACGTCGAGCTGGGCATCTGGCTTTATCCCAAAGGGCAGGAACCGGCGCACCGCAGTTACCTGACGCAGTTCCAAGCGTTACGCAGATTTCAGGCTACCGGTCGTAACCGCACGGGACGGAATATCGACCTCGCGCCGAACACGATTTCGCAGAGCGACAATTACACGGTGTTGACGCGGCCTGCGATGATCGAGAATTTCCAGCCGCACATGCACCTGCGCGGCAAGGCCATGACGGTGGAAGCCGTTTTGCCGGACGGCAGCACGCAATTGATCAGCCACGTGGGCAATTTCAATTTCAATTGGATGACCAACTATATTTATGCCGACGATGCGGCTCCGGTGCTGCCGAAGGGCACGATGATCCACGTTACCGCGTGGTACGACAATACGCGCGCGAATCCGAATAACCCGGATCCCGATCAATGGGTGGGTTACGGCGACCGCACGGTGGATGAAATGGGGCACGCGTGGATGAACGTCACCTATTTAAGCGATGACGAATACCAGGCGTACGTGGCGAAACGCCAAGGGAATTAGCAAGCGGCGGATGCGTCTCCTAGCAGGCAGTCTGATCGTTGCCGCTTTGGCATGCGCGCAATCGCTCCCGGTCGAGCCGGAGCGCGAGGCCGGCAATAGCGTCACCGGTGCTTTTGAGGGCTGGTTCAAGAATTCCGACGGGACTTTCAGTCTGCTATTGGGATATTACAACCGCAATCAAAAGCAGGAAATCGATTTGCCGATCGGGCCTGCCAATCGCATTGAGCCCGGCGGACCGGATCGCGGCCAGCCTACGCATTTCCTGCCGGGGCGCGCCTGGGGGCTGTTCACCGTTACCGTGCCGGCGGACTTCGGGGAGGGCAAAATCACTTGGACGCTGGTGGCTAACGGAAAAACTACGGTGATTCCGGCGAGTCTCAACCTGAATTACGAGATCTCGCCGTTCATCGAAGCTTCGGTGGGCAATACGCCGCCGTCGATCGGTTTCGATGAAGGGGGCGCGTCGGCGCAAGGCCCGCAGGGCATCACCACGGCTACGAACGCGAAGGTGGGAGTTCCCTTGGCGCTCACCGTATGGGTAGCGGACGACGCCAAGTTCACGTCGTCGTCAAGCTCAAGGCCTAGCACGCTGGGCGCTCCCGTGACCTTGAGATGGATTGCTTACCGCGCGCCGGGGGCCGTGGAGTTCAGTAACGACAGACCGCCCGCCGTGAAAGTGGAGCGGCCGGGTTCGAGCGCCGCGTTTAACGGAAAGGCCACCACGAACGTCATCTTCCGGGCGCCCGGCGAATACGTCTTGAACGTCACCGCCAACGATTATTCGGGCGAAGGCGGCGCGGGATTTCAGTGTTGCTGGAGCACCGGCAAAGTGAAGGTTTCCGTTCAGCCCTAGCCACTCAGCCCTAGCTACTGCGCGGCCGCCTGCAAACCTATTCCTGGGGACTCGCAGGGGACGCCGTCAACTGCTGTATCACAGGTTCCAGATAAGCGGAAACCAAACTTTGATTGCCATCGCGGCCGATCGCTTTGACGCCGATCACGATGTCATCGATGGACACATCCTGCAGGGTATGAGCCGTCACGTTGCCGACCGGAACTCGCTGGGACGCGGACAACTTTTTTGCATATACTGTGTGGGCATGATCACGATCCCGGGGACCTTTGTTATGGCGATCGCTCTGGCGGCGCCGGTGTCGGCCCAATGGTTCAACTACCCGACGGCGGGCCTGCCGCGGACGCGCGACGGTAAGCCCGACCTCACCGCGCCCGCGCCGAAAACCGCGGACGGCAAGCCGGATCTTTCGGGCATTTGGATCCCCACTGCCGGACTTAGGTATTTTCTGGATCTAGCCGCCGATTTGAAAGCGGGAGAGGTGCCGTATCAGCCGTGGGCGAAAGCGCTCGCCGATAAACGCGAAGATCGCGTGCATAAAGACGATCCGCTGGCGCAATGCATGCCGCCTGGAGTTCCGCGCGTGGATACGCATGGCGATCATCCTTACAAAATCATTCAACTGCCGCAAGAGTTGATTGTGCTTTACGAAACTTCCACCAACGATGTGTTCCGCGAAATTTTCACGGACGGGCGCCCGCTGCCGAAGGATCCGCAGCCTTCCTGGAAAGGCTACTCGGTGGGCAAATGGGAAGGCGACACCATGGTTGTCGATACCACTGGCTTCAACGACCGCGGCTGGATCGACACCGAGAAGGGCCGTCCGCAGACGCAGGCGCTGCACGTGACGGAACGCTTCCGGCGGCTGAATACCGGCAATATGGAACTCGCGATCACGATCGACGACTCCAAGGCTTACACCAAGCCGTGGACTGCGAAGCTCAGTCTGGTCCTGATTCCGGATAGTGAGCTCATCGAAACGGTTTGCGAGAATTCACGCAACGTGGAACACATGGTGGGCAAGTAACAGACCTCAGGTGACGCTCGCGCCGCGAGCTAGCAAGCGGCGGGCGACTCGTTGGCGGGTGAAGGCGCGGCCCAGGATCAAGACGCCAGACATGCTTGGCGGCAGTATACTCGGGAATGTGCGGCGGGCTTGGATTTTAGGCGCTCTATCGGCGATGGCCACTGCGGCGCCGACGTTTTATCGCGACGTTCAGCCCATCCTGCAAAATCGCTGCCAGGAGTGTCATCGCGCGGGGGAGATGGCTCCCATGGCGCTGGTCACTTATCGCGACGCGCGGCCTTGGGCGAAGGCGATTCGCGAGGCTACGCGGGCGCGCAAGATGCCTCCCTGGTTTGCCGATCCTTGTTGCGGCACATTCGCTAATGACAGGTCACTGACGGCTGCGGAGAGGGAGACGCTGGGCGCTTGGGCTGACACCGGGGCCGCGGAAGGGAATCCAAAAGATGCTCCACCGGTGCTCGCGTGGGCCGACGGGTGGAATTTGGGCGTGCCGGATCAGGTGATCGCGATGCCGCGCTCCTTCGAGGTGCCGGCGCGGGGCACGGTGGAGTATCAGTATTTCGCGGCTGCAACGGGGTTTCGCGAAGATCGCTGGATTCAGGGCGTGGAGGCGCGGCCGGGGAATCGCGCGGTGGTGCATCACGTGGTGGTGTATATTCGCGAGCCGGGATCGACGTGGACGGGGGGGCCGACGAAGTCCGACATTTTGACGGTGTGGGCGCCGGGCAGCGCGCCGGAGGTGTGGCCGCAAGGGATGGCGAAGCGGGTGAAGGCCGGGTCCGATTTCATGTTTGAGATTCATTACAGGCCTAGCGGAAAGCGGGCGGTGGATCGGACCAGCGTGGGACTGGTGTTTGCCAAGGCGCCTCCGGAAAAGGCCGTGCTGACGCTGCAAATGGATAACGAG
>JALYIB010000455.1 GCA_030775965.1 Acidobacteriota bacterium
GCGCTTAAGTGCGTGGCGCGCGGATCGGTGGTGTGATACACGCGGTGGCCGAAGCCGGGAATTTTAATTTTGTTGGCCAGGCGGTTCTTTACCATGTCCATGGCTTTGTCGGCCGAACCGGCTTCGAGCAGCATCTTCATGACGTCTTCGTTGGCGCCGCCGTGCAGCGGGCCTTTGAGGGCGGCCACGCCGGCGGTGGCGGCGGAGTAGATATCGGAGAGGGTCGCGGCCACGACGCGGGCAGCGAAGGTAGAGGCGTTCAATTCATGATCGGCGTGGAGGGTGAGGGCGATATCGAAGACGCGCTCCATCACTTCGTCGGGCTTCTTGCCGGTCAAGGTGTAGAGGAAATTCGCCGCCATATTCAGCTTGGGATCGCCGGGAACGACTTCCTGGCCTTTGCGGAGACGGTCAAAGGTGGTGACGATGGTGGAGGTTTGCGACATCAGGCGAACGGCTTTGCGCTCGCTGGCTTCGATGGAGGTGTCCTTAACGTCGGGATCGTAGAGCGACAGCATGGAGACGGCGGTACGCAGCACGTCCATGGGGACCGCTTTGCCAGCGCCTTTCAGGAAGGCGGTGACTTCGGCGGGGATGGCGCGATTGGCTACTAGCGCAGCCTTCAATCGGTCGAGTTCGGCCTGCTTGGGCAGACGTCCATACCACAGGAGGTAGATGACTTCCTCAAAGGTGGCGTGTTCGGCGAGCGTGTGAAGGTTATAGCCCTGATAACTTAAGATGCCCGCGTCGCCATCGATATAACAAATCTTGGATTCAGCCGCGACGATGCCTTCCAGACCCGCAGTTGTGACAGCCATGATGCTCCTTAGAAATTAACGATCTTGTGTTCGTGCGAGATTCCCACTTCGCCGGTTGAAGAAACTCGCCTCAGCGGAAACTGTATTTTAGCATCCACGGAAGGCGCTGGTGGTGGGGTGCGGGCAAATTCGGCCTAGTGGAGGATCTTCACCAGGTGCCAGCCGGTGTCGTAGCGTTCGTAGCGGAGCGTCGCCGGCAGGTCGGCGGCGTACTTGCCTTTGCGAATGCCCATGATAGCTAGAGGAGCGGTGAAGCAGGGGTCGTTGATCTTGACGCCGACTTTGGCCTGGACAATTTTGGTGTCTTTGTCCTCGCCATCCTTGATTGAAAGTACCTGATCCAATTGCAGCGCGAACTTGCCGCGCACTTGCGTGTAGGGATTGGGGTATTCCGAGTCGCCCGAATACACGTCGTCGGTAAGGTTCAGATTGCGGCCTTTTTGCTCCAAATGCGACAGAGAACGCTCGCCGGTATTACTAGGCGCTTCCCACAAGTCTTCGCTGGCCCCGCAATCCAGTTGGGCGAGGTTCATCGATACTTGCTCGCTATCGAGCTGGAACGGCTCGGCTTCGGCGACGCCTTTCGCGACACCCTCGTCAAAGGCACTGGGATCTCCTGCACAACCCACCAGGATGAAAGCTACGGCGCCTGCCAGCAGGGCCGGGGTTGCCCAAATCTTCATTTGTTGCACTCCGCGATGAGGTCTGTCTTCTGATTTGTGAATGAATCACTCGAGGCCTTACGGGCGATGTCGGCGGGTTGACCGGAGCCGCCCTCGTCGACCACGATCACCGGATCGGCGTCATGCGGCGATTCCGCGTAGTTCATGCGGAGGGTGTCGGCAGCGTTATACGCGGGCATTATGAACACTATTTTGGGCTTGGTTAGAAGACATGGGTACGGGGTACCCCCCCGTTAGTAGTAACGACCGTTTGTAGCGAATTCTTTAGGAATGGGAAGCGGTCGATTCCAAGATGCGGCGCAGGCCATCGGCGAAAATGGCAGGGGGCGTTAGCAGGCTCAGGATCAGGAAGGCTTCGGACTCGAAATCGTAAAAGAAGGCGGGCTGCACCAGGACGTCGTTTTCGGCTAGTAACTGCAACGCCCAATCCCCTTCCGAACGGGTGCGGGGCACCTCGAGAACGGTATACCAGCCGCCTTCCAGGGTGAGACATCGGCAGGGCGAGCCGGAGGTGTATTTATTTAGATAATCCAGGTTGGAACGGGTTTGGGCACGGATCTGTTTCTGCACCGGGGCGGCGGCGGTCAGGATACGAGGGAGCGCAAACTGGACTGGGGTCGAGACAGAAAGGTAGGTATCGGCGATCCATTCCAAGCCGTCGAGCGCGGCGGGGTGATGGGGGCCACTGGCTACGATCCAGCCCAGCTTCATTTGCGGAAGGCCGGCGATTTTGGAGAGGCCGCTCAGGGAGAACGTCAGTACGCTCTTTTGTCCTGCGAGGGTGGTGACGCGCTGGGGGTCGGGCGCGAAGGAAAAATCGGAGAATACTTCATCGGAGAGAATGGGGAGGCCGAAGGTGCGCAGGCGCTCCCATTCGGCGCGCTTCAGGTAAGAGCCGGTGGGATTGTTGGGGTTCACGACGACGATGGCGCGGGTGCGCGGCGTGATGCTGCTGGCGAGCGCTGGAAAGTCAATGTGCCAGACGCCGTCGTAACGCAGGGGATACTGGCGTACGGCCACCGATTCCAGGGCGGCCAGGTAATCGAACAATGGATAGGACGGGCGGGGAACTAGAATTTCATCGCCCGGGTTGGTCAACAGCTTGAACAGATAGCTGTACGCTTCGCTGGTGCTGGCGGTGAGCAGAATCCGCGACGCCGGGACTTCGACGTGGCGCTCCGCGTAGTATTGCGAAACGGCTTCACGGGCGGAGAGAAGGCCGCGTGGGTCGGGATCGTAATGCAGGGCGCGAGGGTCGGTGAGGGCTGTGAGCAGGTCGCCTGGGTAATCTAGGGCGGCGCGCGTGGGGTTGGACTCGGTTAGATCCAGGATGGCAGCGCCGTTGCGGCGTTTTTCTGCGAGCAGGGTGCTCAGCGGATTAGGATGGGCATCCCACTCGATACGGGAAGAGAACAAGTGGGGAAGCCTCCAGGCTTTTACGATTGTAAGCTAGACGGACCGGAATTTTTGATATCTGGAATCGTTTTCAGCGCGCTTTCGCATTGGAAGGGCTGCGATCGAGTTGGACGTGTTTACGCCTATTGGCAAGGGCTGGGGCGGAGACGCCGATCCAGGCGAGGTATGGATTACTTCTTCTCGATGGAGGTCACGCTGACGTCGGTGCCGTCGCCGGAAGCGCCGCCCACCGTGAGCATCACAGAGCGCGTCTTGCCGCCGTCTTCAGCCATCACCATGCCGCCTTGCGGGGTGTTGGTGGTCATGGTGATGTTGAAGCCGCCGGATTTGAGCTGATCCTGATAGTACGACATCACCTTGGCGGGAGGGTCGTTGGTTTTGAACGCAAAGGTGCTCTGGTTGCCGTCCTTGGTCTGCGAGGAAAAAGTTCCTTTGGGCGAGGAACCGGGATAGGTGGGGATCCAGGCGGGCAGCTGAATGCTTCCCGAGGCGCCGAACTTCACCGTGCCGTCGGAGGATTGCACCTCGATACCGCTCTGATCGCCGCCGGTATTCAACTTGACGGTGGCGGCTTTGCCGTCTTCGTCGACGACAACCATGGATTTCTTGGCGGCGTCGAACTTGAAGGTCATGGTCTTGCCGGTTTTCTTTTCGCGCACGACGATGGTGCCGTTGCTGTCGTCGCTCGATACGGTGTCGAGCTCCGGGTTCATCGTCACCATCATTTTGGCGGTGGCGTAGCCGGGGTTCTTGGTGATGAGCGCCGAATCAAAGCCTGACTGCTTCGCCTTGCGCAGCAGGAAGTAACCGCCCAGGCCGCACATGGCCGTGAAGCCCACCATC